>NZ_JBWKXQ010000023.1:0-84892 GCF_059423125.1 Variovorax sp. GW531-E2
GTCCGAAGCCCCGCCCGCCTCGCCCTACGGCACGCTGCCGCCCGCCTCGCCCCTGGCGCAGCGCAAGCCCGTGAGCCTGCCGCGGCTGGCCGACATGCATGCGCGCGGCGAGAAGATCGCCATGCTCACCGCCTACGACGCCACCTTCGCGGCCATGGCCGACGCGGCCGGCATCGACTGCCTGCTGGTCGGCGACTCGCTGGGCATGGTCTGCCAGGGCCTGAACAGCACCGTGGGCGTGAGCCTGGAAGCCATGCGCTATCACACCGACAGCGTTTCGCGCGGCCTGCGCCGCGTGCAGGGCACGACCTGGCTCATCGCCGACCTGCCCTTCGGCAGTTACCAGGAGTCGCGCGAGCAGGCCCTGGCCAGCGCCACGGTACTGATGCAGGCCGGCGCGCACATGGTCAAGCTCGAAGGCGGCGGCTGGACCACCGAGACCGTGCGCTTCCTGGTCGAGCGCGGCATTCCCGTGTGCGCCCACCTGGGCCTGACGCCGCAGACCGTGCATGCGCTCGGCGGCTACCGCGTGCAGGGCAAGGGCGACACCGCCGGCGCACTGCTCAAGCAGCAGGCCCACGCGCTGCAGGACGCCGGCGCCGCCATGCTGGTGCTCGAGATGGTGCCGGCCGCGCTGGCCGCCGAACTCACCACGGAGCTGAAACACTGCGCCACCATCGGCATCGGCGCCGGCAAGGCCACCGCGGGCCAGGTGCTCGTGCTGCACGACATGCTGGGCATCAACCTCGGGAAGATGCCGAAGTTCGTGCGCAACTTCATGGCCGACGCGCCAGGCGTGCTGCCCGCGCTGCAGGCCTACGTGCAGGCCGTGAAGAACGGCAGCTTCCCCGACGACCGCCTCCACGCCTGGTAAGCACAGAAGGACACCGACCATGTACATCGCCAAGACCATCGACGAACTGCGCCAGCACCTGTCTTCCAGCCAGCGCCCCGCCTTCGTGCCCACCATGGGCAACCTGCACGAGGGCCACCTCGCGCTCGTGCGCCAGGCCAAGCCGCTGGGCGACGCCACGGTGGCCAGCATCTTCGTGAACCGCCTGCAGTTCCTGCCGCACGAAGACTTCGACACCTACCCGCGCACCTGGGACAGCGACTGCGAGAAGCTGCGCGCCGCCGGCTGCGACGTGCTGTTCGCGCCCGACGAGAAGGCGCTCTACCCCGAGCCCCAGACCTGCAAGGTGCATCCCGACCCGGCGCTGGCCGATCTGCTCGAAGGGCACTTCCGCCCCGGTTTCTTCATCGGCGTGTGCACGGTGGTGATGAAGCTGTTCCAGTGCGTGCAGCCGCGCGTGGCCGTGTTCGGCAAGAAGGACTACCAGCAGCTCATGATGATCCGCCACATGGTGCAGCAGTTCGCGCTGCCGATCGAGATCGTCGGCGGCGAGACCTTCCGCGCCGACGACGGCCTGGCGCTCTCCTCGCGCAACGGCTACCTGAGCGCCACCGAGCGCGCCGAGGCCGTGCAGCTATCGAAGGCGCTGCGAGACATGGCCGAGGCCGTGCGCGCCGGCGAGCGCGACGTGGCCGCCCTCGAGGCGCGCGCCATGCAGTCGCTCGCACAGCGGGGCTGGCAGCCCGACTACCTGGTGCTGCGCCGCCGCGCCGACCTGCAGGCGCCCCAGCCCGGCGATGCGCTGGTGGCCCTGGCCGCCGCGCGGCTGGGCAGCACGCGGCTCATCGACAACCTCGAAATCGACACCCCGCTCGCCGCATGACCTACAGCGTCAAGGAAATCTTCTACACGCTGCAGGGCGAAGGCGGCCAGGCCGGCATGCCGGCCGTGTTCTGCCGCTTCGCCGGCTGCAACCTCTGGACCGGCCGCGAGGAAGACCGCGACACGGCCGTCTGCCGTTTCTGCGACACCGACTTCGTCGGCACCGACGGCACGCTGGGCGGCAAGTTCAAGAGCGCCGACCAGCTCGCCGACACCATCGCTGCGCAATGGCCCGCCGGCGACACCGCGCACCGGCTGGTCGTGCTCACGGGCGGCGAGCCGCTGCTGCAGGTCGATGCGGCGCTGGTCGACGCGCTGCACACGCGGCACTTCCGCATCGCGGTCGAGAGCAATGGCACGGTCGTCGCGCCCGCCGGCATCGACTGGCTGTGCATCAGCCCCAAGGCTGGCGCGCCGTGGGTGCAGCAGCGCGGCCAGGAGCTGAAGCTGGTGTGGCCGCAAGCCGGCATTGACCTCGATGCGATGGCACGCACCGGCGAATTCACGCACCGCTTCCTGCAGCCGATGGACGGGCCCGACCGGCTCGCCAACACCGAGCTGTGCATCGCCGAATGCATGAAGCAGCCGGTGTGGCGCCTGAGCGTGCAGACCCACAAGATCACGGGCATCCGCTGACGCAGCGGCCCCTTTTTAGTTTCGAGTTTCTTTTTTGACGATGCGCTTCACCATCAGCCAACGCTTCTTCTTCGACGCCGCCCACACGCTCAAACGCGAGATCGAGGTCGAAGGCAGCCGCCGTATTCACGGCCACACGTATCACGCGGAGGTGTGGCTGGCGGGCGAGCGCGACCCGGTGACGGGGATGGTGATCGACCTGGGCCTGCTGCGCCGCCGGCTCGAGGACGTGCGCGAACAACTGGACCACCACCTGCTGGACGACGTGCCGGGGCTGCATCCGCCGACGCTGGAGAACCTGTGCGTGTTCATCGCCGACGCACTGCCCGACCTGCGGCCGTCGCTGGCGCGCGTGCGCGTGTGGCGCGAGGCGCTCGGCGACAGCTGCACGGTGGACTTCTAGCCGCCGGTCAGGCGGCGCCGATGCCGGCCACCAGGCTGCCCGGCGCCTGGCCGTTCTTCAGCCCGGCGGTGAACGCCAGCATGCGGTCGATCGGCACCCGCGCCCGCACGCCCAGCGCCGGATCGACGTGGATCTCGCCCGCACCGGTCTCCAGCGCGTTCGCCAGTTCGACCAGCCCGTTCATCGCCATCCACGGGCAGTGCGCGCAGCTCTTGCAGGTGCCGCCGTTGCCCGCCGTGGGCGCTTCGATGAAGGTCTTGCCGGGGTTCAGCGTGCGCAGCTTGTGCAGCATGCCGGTGTCGGTCGCGACGATGAACTCGGTCGCGTCGAAGCGCTGCGCCGCGTTCAGGATCGCCGAGGTGGACCCCACCGCATGCGCCAGCGCGATCACATCCGAGGGCGACTCGGGGTGCACCAGCACCTTGGCCTTCGGGTGTTCCTTCATGAGCAGCTCGAGTTCGAGCGCCTTGAATTCGTCGTGCACGATGCACGCGCCGTTCCAGCTGACCATGTCGGCGCCGGTCTGGCGGCGGATGTAGTCGCCCAGGTGGCGGTCGGGGCCCCAGAGGATCTTCTGGCCGGCCGCATGCAGCGCGTTCACCACGTCGAGCGCGCAGCTGGAGGTGACGAGCCAGTCGGCGCGCGCCTTCACGGCCGCGCTGGTGTTGGCGTAGACCACCACGGTGCGGTCGGGGTGCTGGTCGCAGAAGGCGCTGAAGGCGTCGACCGGGCAGCCCAGGTCGAGCGAGCAGTTGGCGTCCAGGTCAGGCATCAGCACGCGCTTTTCGGGCGAGAGGATCTTCGAGGTCTCGCCCATGAAGCGCACGCCCGACACCACCAGCGTGGTGGCGGCGTGGTCGCGGCCGAAGCGCGCCATCTCGAGCGAATCGCTCACGATGCCGCCGGTTTCCTCGGCCAAATCTTGCAGGTCGGGGTGCACGTAGAAGTGCGACACCATCACCGCGTTGCGCTCGCGCAGCAGGCGGCGGATGCGCTCCTTCAGCGCAATGCGCTCGTCGGGCGAAGGCTCGGGGGGCACGCGGGCCCAGGCGTGGCGCGTGTCGCAGACCGCGCCTTGCGCGGGCTGTTCGTAGTCGACATCGATGACGGAAGCGGTCGTCATGGCGGTTCAGTGGGTCAGGAAGCGCATCGAGTAGTCGATGGCCTTCACGTCCTTGGTCAACGCGCCGATCGAGATCCGGTCGACACCGGTCTCGGCCAGGGCGCGCAGGCCGTCGAGCGTGACGCCGCCCGAAATCTCGAGCACGGCCTTGCGATCGTCGCCCACGGCGTCGTTCAGGCGCACGGCCTCGCGCAGCGTGGGCAGGTCCATGTTGTCGAGCAGCACCATGCGGGCGCCGGCGTCCAGCGCTTCCTGCAGCTGGGCCAGGGTCTCGACCTCGACCTCGACAAAGGCGGCCTGCGCGGCCACGGGCGCCACCGCGCGCAGGGCGGCGGCCACGCCACCGGCCGCGACGATGTGGTTTTCCTTGATGAGCACCGCGTCGTACAGGCCGATGCGGTGGTTCAGCCCGCCGCCGGTGCGCACCGCGTACTTCTGCGCCAGGCGCAGGCCCGGCAGGGTCTTGCGGGTGTCGACGATGCGGGCACGGGTGCCCTTCACGGCGTCGGCGTACAGCGCGGTCTTGGTGGCGACGGCGCTCAGCAGCTGCAAAAAGTTGAGCGCGGTGCGCTCGGCCGTCAGCAGCGCGCGCGCGCCGCCTTCGATTTCAAGCACGGGCTGGTCGGCGGCGCAGCGCTGGCCCTCGCCGCACAGCCAGGTGATGCGCGCCTGCGGATCGAGCCGCCGCACGGTGGCCTCGACCCAGGGCGCGCCGCACACCACGGCGGTTTCGCGCGCGAGCACGCGGGCATGGGCGGTGCGGGAAGCGTCGACCAGCGAGGCGGTCAGGTCGCCGTCGGCGACGTCTTCCTGCAGGGCGCGGGCGACGTCGGACTCGGCCAGCGCGGCGACGGCCGACGCCGAGAAATCAAAGCGAGGGCTCATGTCTCTGGAATCTCTAATCTTCTTCAGGAGGAATGGCGCGAGGCCGGGCCGGCGGGCTGCTGCTGCACCGACTCGGGCACCGGGTCGCGCCCGGTCAGCGCCGCCACGGCATCGCGCGGGCTCACCTGGCCGTCGAGCAGCGCGACCACGCCTTCGGCGATGGGCATCTCGATGCCCAGGCCGCGCGCGCGCTGCACCACGGTGCGGGCGCAGTACACGCCCTCGGCCACGTGGCCCAGCGAATCGACGGCCTGCGCGAGCGTGCGGCCCTGGGCCAGCAGCAGCCCGACCTTGCGATTGCGCGACAGGTCGCCGGTGGCGGTCAGCACGAGGTCGCCCAGGCCCGACAGGCCCATGAAGGTGTCAGCGCGGGCGCCAAGCGCCAGGCCGAAGCGGGTCATTTCGGCCAGGCCGCGGGTGATCAGCGCCGCGCGGGCGTTGAGCCCGAGCGCGAGGCCGTCGCACAGTCCGGTGGCGATGGCGAGCACGTTTTTCACGGCACCGCCGACTTCGACGCCGACGATGTCGTCGTTGGCGTACACGCGCAGGGCCGGGCCGTGGAAGGCATCGACCAGCGCATCGCGCACGCCGGCGTGCGGGCTGGCGGCCACCAGCGCGGTCGGGCGCCCTTCGGCGACCTCCTGCGCAAAGCTGGGGCCGCTGAGCACGCCCGCCTTCAATTCAGGGGCCACCTGGGCCCAGATCTCGTGGGCGAGCAGGCCGAAAGCGGTGGGAGAGGCATCGAGCGCGGGCTCGACGCCCTTGCACAGCCACGCCACCTGGGCGGTGGTGCCGCGCAGGGCGATCAGCTGGTCGCGCAGGGCGGCCATGGGCGTGGCCACGATGACGAGGTCGGCCCCGGCCTGCGCCTGGGCGATGTCGCCCGCGCGCACGGCCAGCGAGGCCGGCAGGGCCAGCCCGGGAAGGTAGCGGGTGTTTTCACGCGCGGCCGACATGGCGTCGGCCTGGGCGGCGTCGCGCGCCCAGAGGGTGACCTCGTGGCGGGCCGCCGCGTTGACTGCGACGGCCGTGCCCCAGGCACCGGCGCCATGAACGCAGATCTTCATCGTGCGCTGGCGGCGTCGTGCGGCCGGTTTACTGGGCCAGGGTGGGGGCAGCCTGGCCGGCGGCCTGGGCTTGCTGCTGCTCGTACATGGCCTGGAAGTTGATTTCGGCCAGGTGCACGGGCGGGAAGCCGCCGCGCTGGATCACGTCGGCGACGTTGCCGCGCAGGTACGGGTAGACGATCTGCGGGCAGGCGATGCCCAGGATCGGGCCCATCTGGTCTTCCGGCAGGTTGCGGATCTCGAAGATGCCGGCTTGCTTGGCTTCGACCAGGAACACGGTGCGGTCTTCGATCTTGGTCTGCACGGTGGCCGACACGGTGATCTCGAAGATGCCGTCGGCCACGGGCTGGGCGTCCACGCCGAGCTGGATGTCGACGGTGGGTTGCGTCTGCTCCAGCAGGATCGCGGGCGAGTTGGGTTGTTCGAGCGACAGGTCCTTGAGGTAGACGCGCTGGATCTGGAACACGGGATCTTGGGCTTGCTGGTCGGCCATGGCTGAACTTTCGAGGATCAAAACAATGCCCGCCGGGGAGAAGGTCCCGCAGCGGGCTGCAGATGAGGGAACAAACGATTATCGCCCGACGGCCCGCGCACTTTCGTGACGCCCGGCCGCGTGGGACTTCAGGCGCCTTGCAGCAGCGGGACCAGGCCGCCGCGGCTGTCCAGGGCCATGAGGTCGTCGCAGCCGCCCACGTGGGTGTCGCCGATGAAGATCTGCGGCACCGTGCGGCGCTGGGTGATCTCCATCAT
Source organism: Variovorax sp. GW531-E2 (assembly GCF_059423125.1). Lineage (NCBI taxonomy): Bacteria > Pseudomonadati > Pseudomonadota > Betaproteobacteria > Burkholderiales > Comamonadaceae > Variovorax > Variovorax sp. GW531-E2. Next base: position 6,600 of record NZ_JBWKXQ010000023.1, read on the forward strand.
GGTGGTGCGGGCTTGCGGGTCGGTGTCGATGCGGATCTCTTCGATCTGCTCGACGCCCTTGGCCTTGAGGATCTGCTTTGCACGCGTGCAGTACGGGCAGACGGCGGTGGTGTACATCTTGACGGCTTGCATGCGCTCTACCTTGGGGGAAATCAGGCTTTTTCAACCGGCAGGTTGGCCTCTTTCCAGGCCTTGAGCCCGCCGGCGACGGCTTGGGCCTGCTCGTAGCCGAGCTTCTTGGCCGTGGCCACGGCGCGCTGGGCGCGGGCGCCGGTGGCGCACACCAGGAGCAGCGGCACGTTCTTGTTCTTGACCGTGCTGGCCAGCTTCTCGTCCAGCAGGTTCAAGGGCACGTTCTTGGCGCCGATCATGTGGCCGGTCGCGAATTCTTCGGGTTCGCGCACATCGACCAGCACCGCGCGTTCGCGGTTGATGAGCTGCACGGCGCCCTGGGCCGTGAGCGTGCCACCGCCCGCACCCCGGAGCATCGGCCAGGCCAGCATGCCGCCCGAGGTGAGCGCCATCAGGATCAGCATCCAGTTCGCGGTGACGAATTCGATCAATTTCACGGGGGTTCCTTGGATGGCAAACCCGGGATTTTAGAATGCTGGTTTTCCCACGCGCTGCCAAAGGCCTCCGACATGCACAAACTGGTACTGATCCGCCACGGCGAATCGACCTGGAACCTCGAAAACCGCTTCACCGGCTGGACCGACGTCGACCTGACCGAAACCGGCGTCGAGCAGGCCAAGCAGGCCGGCCGGCTGCTCAAGGCCGAGGGCTACGACTTCGACGTGGCCTACACCAGCGTGCTCAAACGCGCCACCCGCACCCTCTGGCACACGCTCGACGAGCTCGACCGCACCTGGCTGCCCGTGGTGCACTCCTGGCGCCTGAACGAACGCCACTACGGCGGCCTGCAGGGCCTGAACAAGGCCGAAACGGCCAAGAAGTACGGCGACGAACAGGTGCTGGTCTGGCGCCGCAGCTACAGCACCCCGCCGCCGCCGCTGGAAGCGGACGACCCGCGCAGCGAGCGCTCCGACGTGCGCTACGCCAAGCTGTCGCCCGAACAGATCCCGCTGACCGAATGCCTGAAGGACACGGTGGCGCGCGTGCTGCCGTTCTGGAACGAATCGATGGCCCCGGCCATCCGCACCGGTCGCCGCCTGGTCGTGGCCGCGCACGGCAACTCGATCCGCGCGCTGGTGAAGTACCTGGACGGCATCTCGGACGACGCCATCGTCGGCCTGAACATCCCGAACGGCATCCCGCTCGTGTACGAGCTGGACGACGACCTCAAGCCCCTGCGCCACTACTACCTGGGCGATGCCGCGGCCGCCGAAAAGGCCGCCGCCGCGGTGGCTTCGCAGGGCAAGGGCTGAAGACGTAAGCAAAAGAAGAAAACCCCGCCTGCCGGCTCCTCCGTGGAACCCCGGCAGGCAATTTGCTTCCAAGCTGTGTATATTGGTTCGACAGCCGTCGACATACAGGACATTTCACTCATGATGGGCCAGAAACTGAAGATCACCGGCTGGGTCGCCGCCGGCGCCGTTGCTGGCGTCCTGACCACCGTCTCGCTGCAGACGGTCGCGCGGGGTTCGCTCGCGCCGCTCCCGCTCGAGGAGTTGCAGCAGCTCGCGGCCGTCTTCGGGATGGTCAAGAGCGACTATGTCGAGGCGGTCGACGAGAAGAAACTCATCTCGGACGCCATCTCGGGCATGGTCGCCGGGCTCGATCCGCACTCGCAGTACTTCGACAAGAAGTCCTTCAAGGAATTCCGCGAGGGCACCACCGGCCGCTTCGTCGGCGTGGGCATCGAGATCTCGCAGGAAGACGGCCTCATCAAGGTCGTCTCCCCCATCGAGGGCTCGCCGGCCTTCCGCGCCGGCTTGAAGCCGAACGACCTGATCACCAAGATCGACGACACCGCCGTGCGCGGCCTGTCGCTGAACGAAGCCGTCAAGCGCATGCGCGGCGAGGCCAACACCAAGGTGCTGCTGACCATCTTCCGCAAGGACGAGAGCCGCACCTTCCCGGTCACGATCACGCGCGAGGAAATCCGTACCCAGTCGGTGCGCGGCAAGATGATCGAACCGGGCTACGGCTGGATCCGCCTGTCGCAGTTCCAGGAGCGCACGGTCGACGACTTCGTCAAGAAGATCGAGGAGCTCTACAAGGAAGACCCGAACCTCAAGGGCCTGGTGCTCGACCTGCGCAACGACCCGGGCGGCCTGCTCGACGCGGCGGTGGCGGTGTCGGCGGCCTTCCTGCCCGAGAACGTCACGGTGGTCACCACCGACGGCCAGCTGGCCGAAAGCAAGTCGATCTACAAGGCGGCGCCGGAGTACTACCAGCGCCGTTCGGGCAGCGACCCGCTGCGCAACCTGCCGGCAGCGCTCAAGAACGTGCCGCTGGTGGTGCTGGTGAACGAAGGCTCGGCCTCGGCCAGCGAGATCGTGGCCGGCGCGCTGCAGGACCACAAGCGCGCCACCATCATGGGCAGCCAGACCTTCGGCAAGGGCTCGGTGCAGACGGTGCGCCCGCTCGGCCCGGACACCGGCCTGAAGATCACCACCGCGCGCTACTACACGCCCAGCGGCACCTCGATCCAGGCCAAGGGCATCGTGCCCAACGTGCTGGTCGACGAAAGCGCCGAGGGCAGCCCCTTCGCAGCCCTGCGCATGCGCGAGGCCGACCTCGAGAAGCACCTGGCCAGCGGCCAGGGCCCCGAGGTCAAGGACCCCGAGCGTGAAAAGGCCCGCGACGAAGCCCGCAAGCGCCTCGAGGAAGAAGCCAAGAAGCCGCCGCAGGACCGCAAGGTGCCCGAGTTCGGCACCGACAAGGACTTCCCGCTGGTGCAGGCGCTCAACCGCCTGAAAGGCCAGCCGGTGCTCGTCAGCAAGACGCAGGTCATCGTCGACAACAAGGACGAGAAGAAGGAAAACTGATCCCGGCGAGCGGGCCGCACGCACCGTGCGGTTCGCGCCACCGGCGTTTTCCCCTCCCCCGCACAGCCCCAGGCAGGCGCGCATGGACGATCACGACCTGCTGCGCTATTCGCGGCACATCCTCCTCGAAGAATTCGGCATTGACGGCCAGGCGCGCGTCAGTGCCGGGCGGGTGCTCGTCATCGGCGCCGGCGGGCTGGGCTCGCCGGTGGCCCTGTACCTCGCGGCAGCGGGAGTCGGCCACATCGTGCTGGTCGACGACGACGAGGTCGATCTCACCAACCTCCAGCGGCAGGTCGTCCACACCCAGGCGCGGGTGGGCCAGCCCAAGGTCGCATCCGCCGCGCAGGCCATGCGCGACATCAACCCCGGCATCGCCATCGAAACCCACGCCGTGCGCGCCGACGAGGCGCTGCTGTCGCGGCTCGTGGCTGAGGCCGACGTGGTGGTCGACTGCTGCGACAACTTCGCCACCCGGCAGGCCGTGAACCGCGCCTGCGTGGCGCACGCCAAGCCGCTGGTGGCGGGTGCGGCGATCCGTTTCGACGGCCAGCTGAGCGTGTACGACACGCGTGACGCCGCCTGCCCCTGCTACGCCTGCCTGTTCCCGCCCGAGGCCAGCTTCGAGGAAACGCGCTGCGCGGTGCTCGGCGTGTTCGGCCCGGTGGTCGGCACCATCGGCACGCTGCAGGCCAGCGAGGCGCTCAAGCTGCTGGCCGGCATCGGGCCGTCGCTGGCGGGCAAGCTGCTGATGTTCGACGGGCGCAGCACCGGCTTCGACACGCTGCGCGTCTCGCGCGACCCGCACTGCAGCGTCTGCGCGCAGCGGCCCCAGGCCGGCGCCTGAGCGCCCGCCTGCCCTCTTCTTTCTTTCGTTAAGGCTGGCGAGCCCCCTTGGCCCGCGCGGCACCGCGCGCGGCGGCCCCGGCCGTGGGCCGGTTCGCCAGCGCCAGCACACCCGTGCAGTCGGCGTTCTCGCCGGGGCCGGTCTCGATGGTCGCGGCCAGCGCCAGCAGCGGGTTGATGGCGCCGAGCGCCAGCGCGGCGAGCCCCCGACCGGCCAGCGGCCCGATCTCGACGCCGCCCTTGGGCGCGCCGAAGGTGCCGCTCACGACCAGTGGCGTGCGCAGCGACAGGAAGCTCGCGCTCTTGGGCTCGGGCCGGATCACGAAGTCCAGCGACTCGGTCGCGAGGTTGGCCTGGCCGGTGGCGGTAAAGACGGCGTTGGTGGTGTCCAGCACCAGCGTGCGCCCGTTCATCACGCCCTTGTTCACGTCGAAGGCCAGCGCGGCGCAGCGCAGCTCGACGTCGCGGTCGCCGCGCAGCAGGAACTTGAGGATGTCGCCGCCCACCAGCGTCGCGAACACGGGCATCAGGTTGCCGAACTGGCCGCGGCCCGACAGCACCGCCATGTCGCCCGACGCGCCGCCCAGCCAGCTGGCCACCGAATTGCCGGCGCCCGACAGGTTGATGCGCCCGTCGAGCCGGCCGACGCTGTTGCCCGAGTTCTCCAGCTTGGGAATGAGCCGAGCCAGCCGCAGGCCGCGCACGTCGAGCGAGGCGCGGATGTCGGCCGGCGTCTTGGTGGCGTCGATGCGGATCGCGCCCACGAGCTTGCCGTTGGCCACGCCCAGGTCGAGCGGGTCGAGCGACAGCACGCCGTCGGCCAGCTTGATCTTGACGCTGCCGCGGTCCAGCGGCACCTCGCGCACGTTGCGGATGCGCTCGGCCGTGTAGGCCACATCGGCATTCATGGCGTGCAGCCGCCCGAAGTCGAACGGCGTGGTCGGCAGCACCTTGCCGCCGGGCGGGCGCTTGGGCTGGGCCGAGGCGACGGGCGCCACACCCTCCACCGCGTTGGCGGAACGCGCCGTGGGCGGCAGGCCGATCAGCGGGCCGAGGTCGTCCATGTCCATCACGCGCGAGCGCAGCGTGCCCGACAGGCGCGGCACCTTGCCGGCCTGATCGAAGGCCATGTCGCCGCCGATGTCCGACAGGCCCAGCCGGCCGTTGAGCCCCGCCGCCTCCCAGAGCTTGCCGCGCTTGCGCAGGCCGCCGCTCAGCGCATAGGGCGGGGTCTGCGGCAGCACGATGCCCAGCAGCGGGTACAGCGCACTCAGCGTCTGGCCCTTGATCTGGAACGTGGCGTCGATGCCGTCGAAGCCCGCGAGCTGGGCCACCGTGCCATTGGCCTTGAGCCGGGTCTGGCCGGCGGCGGCGTTGATCTCGAGCGGGAACGGCGGCGCGCCCGCGGCGTTGATCTGCAGCACGTTGCCGGTGCGCCCGTCGGCCGTGAGCGGCTGGCCCTTGTAGCGGCCCTTGATGCGGTAGTGCAGCGGCAGCTCGCCGCGGTTGCTGTCGTAGTCCAGGTCGGCGTGCACGTCGACGCCCAGGTGCGTAGCCAGGAAGTCGACGGCGCCCTTGTCGACCTGGATCAGGCCGATGGTGGGCACGGTGCCGGTGTCGGAGGTGTCCTTGCCGAAGGCCCAGGTGCGGCGCCCGTCGGGTTCCATCTGCAGGCCGACGGTGGGCGCCGTCAGCGCCAGGCTCGGAATGACCACCCGCTTGTCGATCAGCGGCCACAGGCGGATCTCGAAGCTCGCGCGCTCGGCCTTCACCAGGTAGGGGTCGCGCGCCCAGTCGGGGTTGGCGAACTCGATGCCGTCGAAGTGGATGGTGGCGGCCTTCCAGCCCAGGTCCACGTCGAGCCGGCGGGTGATCTCGAACTTGCGCCCGGTCTTCTCGCTCACGAAGCGGTTGAGCGGCTCGCGCAGCGTGTCCCACGGAAAGAAGGCCACGAGGAGCGCGAACGCGGTCAGCAGGACGGCGACCAGCAACACGAAGGCCGCCAGCAGCTTCTGCCAGCGCGGCCGGGTGCGAAGGGATTGGGTTGCCATGGTCGATTCTTACCCGGATGCGCGCCCGAACCGGGTCGGCGGCAGGCCGCAGACCCCGTGCGGCTTGGCCTACGGGCGGGCGCAAGGCGGCGTGGAGACAGCCGCCTGCACATGCGTCAGAACCCGCCTACAACGCGCGGCCCTTGAACCCTGCATGATCCGCTGCGGGAAAGCCTCAATGTCCATGGGCAGGCTCTCTCCTCCGCAGGGCGCTTGGACACGAGCACCTGCCCACCTCAGAGGAAGCGCGGTTCGGCATGGATTCCAGATTGCAGACCTACGTTGTCGAAGACAACCCCACGATCCGTGAAAACCTCATCGGCACTCTGGAAGAGCTCACCTGCACCACGGTCGTGGGCTTTGCGGAAACCGAGCAGCACGCGCGCGACTGGCTGCACGACCATGCCGACGAGTGGCACCTGGCCATCGTCGATCTCTTTCTCAAGCAGGGGAGTGGCCTGGGCATCCTGCAGGCCTGCCAGTCGCGCAAGCCCGGCCAGAAGGTGGTGGTGCTCAGCAACTATGCGACGCCCGACATCCGGCGCCGCTGCGCCGAGTTCGGGGTCGACGCGGTGTTCGACAAGTCGAACGAGATCGACGCACTGGTCGACTTCTGCATCCGCCAGGCCGCCGCGCTGCGGTCCGCACCCGGCGATGCCTAGGCGCGGCTCAATCGATGAGCTTGTTCTTCAGCGCGTAGTAGGTCAGGTCGCTGTTGGAGGACAGGTTCATCTTCTCCATCAGCCGCGTGCGGTAGGTGCTCACCGTCTTCACCGACAGCGACAGCGTCTTGGCGATGTCGCCGGCGGTCTCGCCCTTGGCCAGCTTCAGGAAGACCTGGAACTCGCGCTCCGAGAGCTGCTCGTGCGGCGCGGCGTCGTCCTTGCGGTCGAGCTGGCGGGCCAGCAGTTCGGCCACAGCGGGCGTGATGTAGCGCCGGCCCAGCGAGATGGTGCGAATGGCGTTCACGATCTCGATCGGATCGCACTCCTTGTTGAGGTAGCCGCTGGCGCCCTGACGGATCAGGTTCATCGCGTAGTGCTCCTCGGGGTAGCCGCTGAGGATCAGGATGCCCACGTCCGGCGCCTTGGCGCGGATCATGGCAAGGGCATCAATACCGCTTTGTCCCGGCATGGAGAGATCCATCACCAGCACGTCCAGCTCGGTGGTGCGTACCAGCTCGATGGCTTCACGGCCGCTCGCTGCCTCGCCCGCCACGCGCAGGTCCACGTGCTCGGAGAAGAACTGCCGGAGGCCCGATCGCACGATGGCGTGGTCGTCCACAATTCCAATTTTGATCATCTGTTACTTTCGTCGTTGTGCCGCAGCTTTGGAAGCCGCAGCATGCCGGTCCCTGATTGTTATCAATTATTCACGAAGTTGCATTGAATGCGACCCTAAGGGTGTCATGCACTGGTTAGCCCCCCAAAAAATGGCCGTGAGCCTCTTGCTCGCGGCGCTGGCCGCACTGGCCCTCGTGGGCATCAACGAGGCAGGATACCGGCAATCGAGCCGCGCCCTGGCGGACATCGACGAGGCGCAGCAGATCCGCGGCACGCTCAACCAGATCCTGCAGAACATGCTGGACGCCGAAACCGGCCAGCGCGGCTTCCTGCTCACGGGCGAAGCCGCCTACCGCCAGCCCTACGACATCGCGGTCAAGCAGGTGGACGGCAACCTGGCCACGCTGCGCCAGCTGTACGCCGAGCGCCCGGCCGAGCGCACCCAGCTGTCCGAGCTGTCCAAGCACGTGCTGCGCAAGATCGCCGAGATGGACATGAGCGTGCGGCTGCGCCACGAGGGCAACGAGGACGCCTGGAAGTTCGTCATGACCACCGACGTCGGGCGCGAGGAGATGGAAGCCATCCGCGCCACCGCCAACGAGCTGGTGAAGACCAGCAACGCGACGCTGCAGGCCGGCCAGCTGCAGGTGATGAAGTCGCTGCAGCTGGCGCGCGTCGGCACCGGCATCGTGGCGCTCGCGGCGCTGATCGCCTTCTTCCTGTACCTGCGCCAGACGCACGCGCTGCGCTCGGTGGGCGAGCGCCAGCAGGAGGCGCTGCAACGCGAACGCAACGCCCTCGAAGACGAGGTGCGCGAGCGCACCGCCTCGCTGGCCGAGCTCGCCACCCACCTGCAGGACGTGCGCGAGACCGAGCGCGGCTACCTGGCGCGCGAACTGCACGACGAACTGGGCTCGCTGCTCACGGCCGCCAAGCTCGACGTGGCGCGGCTGAAGTCGCGCCTGGCCGACTCGCCCGACGCGATCCAGCGGCTGCAGCACCTGACCGAGCTGCTCAACAGCGGCATCGCGCTGAAGCGCCGCATCATCGAGGACCTGCGGCCTTCGTCGCTCTCCAACCTCGGGCTGGTCGCCTCGCTGGAAATCCTGGGGCGCGAGTTCGGAGAGCGCTCGGGCCTGGAGATCGAGATGGCGCTGGAGCCCGTGAGCATGGACGAGTCGCGCCAGCTCACGATCTACCGCATGGTGCAGGAGAGCCTGACCAACATCGGCAAGTACGCCGAGGCGAGTGAAGCCACCATCGTGCTGAAGAACTACGCCAACCACGTGATCGTGGAGGTGGCCGACAACGGCAAGGGTTTCGACGCGCAGCGCATGCGCCCGTCGACGCACGGCCTGGCGGGCATGCGCCACCGGGTCGAGGCGGCGCGCGGCAAGCTCACCATCACCTCGGCGCCCGGCCAGGGCACGCGGCTCACCGCGATGCTGCCGGTGGTGAAGCCGACACCGCAGGCCGGCACGCCGGCGAGCCCCGACACCCCCGCGCCGCGCGGCGCCTGACGCAGGCGCTGGCATTTCTTCACGCCCCGGGCCTGCGGCGACTCGGTCGCCTCCTACGCACCCCCGCCCCGGTCGCTGACAGGGCCGATGCGGCCCTGCCCTTAAGGTGGATCCTGTGTCATCCGGCACCGGGCCGCGTCTTCAGCGATGCGCCTGGATGCATGGTTTCAAACCACAAAGAGGGAAGCCTCGAAGGAGTTCCGCATGCTGCACTACGCCGTGGTATTTCTGGTCATCGCACTCATCGCTGCCGTGTTCGGCTTCGGTGGCATTGCCGCCAGCGCGGTGGGGATCGCCAAGGTCCTTTTCATCATCTTTGCCGTGCTCGCCATCGCCAGCTTCCTGGCCGGCTTGCTACGACGCAAGTAGCGTAGTTACGATCCATAGGCTCCCGCATTTCATCTTCCCGGAAAGGACTCTCCCATGAACACGACCAAGACCCCTTCGCAACTCGCCGACGACGTGCGCCAGACCGCCCAGGAAGCGGCCGAAACCACCCGCGCCTACGCTCAGAACGCGGTGAATGCGGCGGGCGAAAAGGTCCGCGAACTGCGCCGCGACGCCGAACCGGGTGTCGAGCAGTTGGCCGCACGCGTGCAGCAAGCCGTGCAGCGCGGCCTCGACGCCGCTTCGACCACCAGCGCCCGCGCGCACCGCCGCATCGAACAGGCCGCCGACGTGACCGGCCGCTACATCTCCGATCAGCCCGTGCGCTCGGTGCTGCTGGCCGCCGCGGCCGGCGCCGCCATCACGGCACTGATCGTGCTGGCCAGCCGCCGCAACCGCGACGACTACTGATCCGTTGCATCGCCACTGACCGACCGACCCCGCCCGACCACCCTCGCACATGCTTCATCCGATCTTCTCGACGGTGCTCGGGCACCCGGAGCTCATTGCCGATCACATCGCCAACTACGCCGCCCTTGTCCGGCAGGAGAGTGCCGTGGCGGGACGCGGCCTGGTTGCCCGACTGGTCGCGGGCGTCCTGGCCGTGGCCACCGCAGTGCTCGCCCTCGGGCTGATCGGCGTGGCCGTGCTGCTCGGCGTGCTGCACGGCAGCTTCCACTGGGTGCTGGTGGCCGTGCCTGCCGTGGCGGTGGTGATCGCGGCGATCTGCACCTGGATCGCCACCCGCCCGAGTCCGAACTACGGCTTCGACGATCTGCGCGCCCAGCTGGCCGCGGACCTCGACGCGCTGCATGCCGCCGGAGCCCGCCATGAGCAGCCCTGATCCCCGCCGCCCTGCCGCACCGCAACTCACGCCGCAACAGCGGCTGGCCCTGTCGCGCCGCGCGCTCGTGCGGCAACTGAACGGCGGCGAGCCGGATGCACCGGCGCCCCACCGCGCCTTGGCCGCCGGCGACGCCGACGACGATCTCGAATACGCACACACCGACGCCGGCGATGCGCCGCCCGGCTCGCCGGGGCGCCGCCACAACGTCTGGAGCGCGATGGCGCGCGGCGTGGTGCAGCGCTGGTGGCGCCGCCATCCCGCGCACGCGGCCGGCCAGCTGGCCCGCCCCCTGCTCGAACACTACGCCCGCACCGAGCCCGTCAAGCTCATGGCCGCCGCGGCCGCCACGGGCTCGCTGCTGGTGCTCGTGCGGCCCTGGCGGCTGCTCTCGGCCACGGCCGTGATCGCGGCGGTGCTCAAGACCTCCGACGTGGCCGACCTGGTCAACACGCTGCTGCAGAAGCCTGCGCGACCGCCGCGGCAAGACCCGCCCTGACGTCACGCCAACGTGTGCTGCATGCAGACAAGAAAAAGCCCGGTCGAACCGGGCTTTTTGCTGGGCGCGACAGAAGCGCCGGTCAGCCCTTCACTTCGAGCTGGTTGTTCACCGACTTCACGCCCTGCACGGCCTTGGCGATCTCCTCGGCGCGCGACTTGGCGGCGGCCGTCGGGGCCGGACCCTTGAGGCTCACGGCGCCGCCCTTGGTGTCGACGTCGATCTTGATCGCGCTCAGGTCCGGGTCCTTGGCCAGGCCGGCCGAGACCGAGGCGGTGATCGCGGCGTCGTCGACCGTGGCGGTCACGGCGGCGGTGGCGTCCTTGGCGGCTTCCTTCACATCGGCGGTGGCGCCGGCCATGCCGGTCTTGGCGTCGGCCGCGGCCTGTTCGGTCTTGGCCTTGGCATCGGAGGCCGCCTGCTCGGTCTTGGCGACGGCGCTGTCGAGCTTCTCACCGGCGGTCTGGTTGCCCGGCTTGTCGCAGGCGGCCAGGGTCAGCGCGGCGCCGGCTGCGAGCACGGCGAGCCAGGTGCGCGAGGTGGCAAAGGGAGCGAGGGAACGGTTCGACGTTGTCATGGGAAATCCTCCTGCGGTCGGAATGGGTGCATGGACCGGCTTGGTCCACGCCAGTCAATCTAGTCCCCACCGCCCGCGCCCGGGTGTCGCCGCAGGCCCGAAGCGCTGTAGGACAAGCAAGCGACGGCAGGCGGCTCAGGCGCTGACGATCCAGCCTTCGAGCGGGTCCATGGCCCCCGGCAATCCATAGCCCGGCCCGGGGCTATCGGCGCGCTGGCGGGCCCAAGCGGCCTGCAGCAGGCACAGCACGGCGTCGAGTTCATCGCCCTTGGCGTCGGCGCGCAGCCCGTCGCGCTGCGCGGCCGTGAGTTGGAGGCGCAGGCCGAGCCGCGTGCGTCCGGCCTCGAGCGCGGCCAGCAGGTCGGCGCGCGCGGCCCCGCGCTCGGGCGACTGCCGCGCGAGGTCGTCGCTCTTGTAGCTGCGCCGGCCGATCAGCTCGCGGGCCAGCAGGCCGGGATACGCCTCCAGCGCGATGCGCTCCTTGTGGGTGCCCGTGTGCAGACCCGGCAAGGTGGCGCCGGCGGCGAGCAAGCGCGGCACGCCGGCATGCAGCATGTAGGCGACCGGCGGGTTCACCCATTTCATCGACGGGCTCGAGCCGGCCGGCGCGTCGGTCGCACGGTGCGCGAACTTGCCGCCGACCGGACGCGCCGCGCAGAAAGCGGCGAAGGTGTCGCGGATCTCGGCACGGCTCAGGCCGGCGTAGTGGGCGATCAGCGCATCCCACGCGGTCGGCCACTGCAGGTGCTCGACCAGCTCGCGCGGCAGGCCGAAGGGAAAGTCGAAACCGCCGACCCAGGCGGGCGTGCTGCTGTCGAGCCACTGGCCCCAGGCGTCGAGCGTGGCGAAGCGGTGCAGACCGGTCAGCGTGACGACATCCGGGCCGGCCAGTTCACCGACGGCCACGACGATGGGTTTGCGGGCGGTCGGTGCGCTCGAGAAATCGCAGCCGAAAAGCATCGCCCGCCTTCGGTCAACCCAGTGCGAGCGCGATCACGCCGGCCGCGATGAACAGCGCGCCCAGCAGCCGCAGCATGCGGTCGCCTTCGCGCAGCAGGTGCCCGCCGATCAGCGCGGCGAACAGCATCGACACCTCGCGCGCCGGCGCGACGTGCGAGATGGGCGCCTGCTGCACCGCATACAGCACGAGCACATACGAGACGGGGCTGATCGCCGCCACCAGCAGCGCGTACTTCCACTGGTCGCGCCACATGCGCGCGGTGGTCGCGCGGTCCTGCAGCGCGGCGGGCAGCAGCAGCACGAGGCGCACGAAGTTGCTCATGTAGTCGAGCAGGATCGGCGACATCGCGAGGAACTTGACGGCGTAGCTGTCGGTGACCGTGTAGGCCGCGATGAAGGCGCCGGTCAGCACGCCATAACGCATGCCCTTGTGCACGCGCTCGCGCTGCACCGGGTCGTGCTTCTTGTGAAAGAGGCGCGGGCCGCCGGCCACCAGGAACACGCCGAGCACCACGCCGAAGATGCCGGCCACGCCGACGAGGCTGATCTTCTCGCCCAGGAACAGGATCGCGACCAGCGACGACAGCAGCGGCCCCGAGCCGCGCGCCAGCGGGTAGACCACCGTGAGATCGGACTTGCGGTAGCCGCGCAGCAGCACGACGTAATAGAAGACGTGCAGCACGCCGCTCAGCACGATGAAGGCCCACTCCTTCGTGCCCCAGGTCGGCACGACGCTCCAGCCGAGCGTGATGCCCACGGGCGCCCACACCACGGCCATGAACACGCCGCTCTGGAACGCGAAGCGCGAATCGCCGTTCGCCTTCTTGGCGGCGATGTTCCAGCTGGCGTGGATGACTCCAGCCAGCAGGATCAGTGCGAAAGCGGAAAGGGGCACCCCGGTCGAACCGGGATCAGTGGCGGCCGACGATGGCCGCGGTGGCCATCAGTTCTTCGAGCAGCGCGAGCGAGACCTTGCCCGAGACCTTGTACGGGTCGAGCTCGGGCTTCTCGGAGTACTTCAGCAGCGTCGAGGCGTTGAGCTTGGAGAGGTTGACCTGCCCCATCGTCCAGCCGCCGAAGCGGCGCTCGGAGATTTCTTCGTAGTGCAGCAGCACCACGTCCTTGTGGCGCGGATCGCGCTGGATATGGCCGTAGAGATCGCTGATGGCGTCGCGACCACCCTCGATGGCCTGCAGGAAGGTGCCGGCGCCGTAGCAGAGGATGCCCGTGATGCCGCAGGCCGGGTTGTGCGTGCGCGATTTCGCGAGGATCGCCTCGATGGCCTCGGGGCTGGTATCGACGGCGCGACTGGCATAGAGAAGTCGGACCAGCATGGCTCAGCTCTTTCGTGGCAGGAGGGAGAGGAATTCGCGACGCAGGCTCGGGTCTTTCAGGAACACGCCGCGCATGACGGAGTTGATCATCTTGCTGTCCATTTCCTTCACGCCGCGCCAGGCCATGCAGAAGTGCTCGGCCTCCATGACCAGCGCAAGGCCGTCGGGCTGCGTCTTTTCCTGGATCAGGTCGGCCAGCTGCACCACGGCTTCTTCCTGGATCTGCGGACGGCCCATGACCCATTCGGCCAGGCGTGCGTACTTGGACAGGCCGATCACGTTGGTGTGCTCGTTGGGCATCACGCCGATCCAGAGCTTGCCGATGATCGGGCAGAAGTGGTGCGAGCAGGCGCTGCGCACGGTGATCGGGCCGACGATCATCAGCTCGTTCAGGTGCTCGGCGTTGGGGAACTCGGTGAGCGGAGGTGCCGGCACGTAGCGGCCGCGGAACACCTCGTTGAGGTACATCTTGGCCACGCGGCGCGCGGTGTTGTCGGTGTTGTGGTCGTTCTCGACGTCGATGACCAGGCTCTCGAGCACGCCCTTCATCTTGACCTCGACCTCGTCGAGCAGCGACTCCAGTTCGCCCGGCTGGATGAACTCGGCGATGTTGTCGTTGGCGTTGAAACGCTTGCGCGCTGCATTCAGTCGCTCGCGGATCTTGACGGAGACGGGGGTGCCCTCGTCATCATCTTTTCGATCGGGAAGCGGTTCGACGTCGGTTTTCCTCAGCATGGCGGGGATCGTACCAGTGAATGGCCCCAGGGGATTCGGGCTGCAACGCCCGCCCCTTCTCGGAGCAATGCTATCAATTAGGTAGCGCGAAGTCGGCTACCAGTGGAAGGTGGTCGGACATGCGGGCCCAGATCGGGCCGCGCGGCACGTTGCAGGCCAGCGGTTCGAGCTGGCGGCCGTAGACGAAATCGAGCTGCGTCACGGGCAGGCGCGACGGGTACGTGAGCGTGCGCGGGCCGCGCAGGTCGCTGGTGTCGCGCAGGCCCATGGCATTCATGGCGTAGCGCATGCGCGCGCCCCAGTCGTTGAAATCGCCGGCCACCACCACGGCCTCGTCGGCCGGCACCTCGCGCTCGATGAACTCGCGCAGCCGGGCCACCTGCCGCACGCGGCTGCCCTTGATGAGCCCCAGGTGCACCACGATGGCGTGCACCCGGCGCCCTTCCACGTCGATCACGGCATGCAGCAGGCCGCGCTGTTCGAAGCGGTGGTCGGAGATGTCCTGGTGGCCCGTGCGGATCACCGGCCAGCGCGTGAGCAGCGCGTTGCCGTGCTCGCCATGGCGCGTGACGGCGTTGGTCTCGTAGACGGCCGTGTAGCCCTCGGGCGCCAGAAAGTCGGCCTGCGGCAGCTCGGGCCAGCGCGGAAAGCGGGCGGCGGCCTGGCGGTTCATCTTGCGCACTTCCTGCAGGCAGACGATGTCGGCATCGAGCTGCTCGATGGCGTGGCCCAGGTTGTGGATCTCGAGCCGACGCGCCGGCCCGATCCCCTGCACACCCTTGTGGATGTTGTAGGTCGCGACCCGAAGGTTCTGCGTTGCTGCTGCTGCGGCGGCCGGTGGGTTCATCGCGCAAATTCTGGCAGCAACAGAATGGCTTCGGCGTTCGACGGGGAAAAGCAGGCGTCGGCCGCCTCGTGGTACGGCAGCCATTGCCAGTCGGTGTGCTCGCGCGGGTCGAGCACGGGCGTCAGGCGTTCGGGCACGCACAAGCCGAACAGGTGCTCGGTGTTGTGGGTGACGCCGGGTTCGTAGCGCGCGCGCCAGCCCGGGTAGATCTCGTAGACGTTGCGCAGCTGCCAGTCGACCAGTTGCGAAGCCAGGGCGCTGCCTTCGCCGCACTGGATGCCGGTTTCCTCGGCCACCTCGCGGGCGGCCGTGAGCGCCAGCGGCTCGTCGAGGGTGTCCTTGCTGCCGGTGACCGATTGCCAGAAGTCGGACTCGGCATCCGCACGCCGGATGAGCAGCACATCGAGTGCCGGCGTGTGGATCACGACCAGCACCGACTCCGGGATCTTCCAGGGCCGGGTGCCGGTCGTCATGGCTGCATCAGGCCGCCTGCGGCGTGTTGCGCAGCTTGATGTGCAGTTCGCGCAGCTGCTTCTCGTCGACCGGGCTCGGCGCCTGCGTCAGCAGGTCTTGCGCGCGCTGGGTCTTGGGGAAGGCGATCACGTCGCGGATCGACTCGGCGCCGGTCATGAGCATGACCAGGCGGTCCAGGCCGATGGCGATGCCGCCGTGCGGCGGGGCGCCGTACTGCAGCGCGTCCAGCAGGAAGCCGAACTTGAGCTGCGCGTCCTCGGCGCTGATCTTGAGCGCGCGGAACACCTTGCTCTGCACTTCCTCGCGGTGGATACGCACCGAACCGCCGCCCATCTCGATGCCGTTGAGCACCATGTCGTAGGCCTTGGCGATGCACTTCTCGGGCGCGGTGTCCATGAGGTCTTCATGACCGTCCTTCGGTGCGGTGAACGGGTGGTGCACGGCGCTCCAGCGCTGGCCTTCCTCGTCGAACTCGAACATCGGGAAGTCGACCACCCACAGCGGTGCCCAGCGGTCGTCGAAGAGGCCCGCCTTCTTGCCGAAGGCGCTGTGGCCGATCTTCACGCGCAGCGCGCCGATGGCGTCGTTGACGACCTTTTCCTTGTCGGCGCCGAAGAACAGGATGTCGCCGTTGCGCGCACCCGTGCGGGCGATGATCTCGGCCAACGTGGCGTCGTCCAGGTTCTTGACGATCGGGCTCTGCAGGCCTTCGCGGCCGGCGGCTGCGTCGTTGACCTTGATGTAGGCCAGGCCCTTGGCGCCGTAGATCTTCACGAACTCCTGGTACGCGTCGATCTCGCCGCGCGACAGGCCGCCCTCGGCACCGCCGCCGGGCACGCGCAGTGCGACGACGCGGCCGCCGGCCATGGTGGCGGCGTTGGAGAACACCTTGAACTCGACGCGCTTCATCAGCTCGGTGAGTTCGGTGAACTCGAGCTTCACGCGCAGGTCGGGCTTGTCCGAGCCGTACTTGAACATCGCGTCGGCGTAGCTCATGGTCGGGAACACCGGCAGGTCGATGTCCGCGGCGTTGCGGAACACGTTGCGGATCATGCCTTCGAACATCTCGCGGATTTCCTCTTCGGCGAGGAACGAGGTCTCGATGTCGATCTGCGTGAATTCAGGCTGGCGGTCGGCGCGCAGGTCTTCGTCGCGGAAGCACTTCACGATCTGGTAGTAGCGGTCGTAGCCGGCCACCATCAGCAGCTGCTTGAAGAGCTGGGGCGACTGCGGCAGCGCGAAGAAGCTGCCGTCGTGCACGCGGCTGGGCACGAGGTAGTCGCGCGCGCCTTCGGGCGTGGACTTGCCCAGCATCGGCGTCTCGATGTCGATGAAGCCGTTGGCATCGAGGAACTTGCGCGTTTCCATCGTCACCTTGTAGCGCAGCATCATGTTGCGCTGCATGGCCGGGCGGCGCAGGTCGAGCACGCGGTGCGTGAGGCGGGTGGTTTCCGACAGGTTGTCGTCGTCCAGCAGGAACGGGGGCGTGACCGACGGGTTCAGCACCTTCAGTTCGTGGCACAGCACTTCGATCTTGCCGCTCTTGAGGCTGTCGTTGGTCGTGCCTTCGGGGCGCGCGCGCACCAGGCCGGTGATCTGCACGCAGAACTCGTTGCGCAGGTTCTCGGCCACGGCGAAGGTCGAGGCGCGGTCGGGGGCGCACACCACCTGCACGTAGCCTTCGCGGTCGCGCACGTCGATGAAGATCACGCCGCCGTGGTCGCGGCGACGGTTGACCCACCCGCACAGGGTGACGGTCTGGCCCAACAGGGCTTCGGTCACAAGACCGCAATAGTGAGTACGCATGGCCATAGAGATGACTTCCGGCGCCGTCGTGGCGCGTTCGTTTTTATGAGTTGGATGGCTTGATCGCCACCGAGGAGGGGCCGCCTGGAACGACCACGCCCATCGAGACGATGTACTTGAGCGCTTCGTCCACGCTCATCTTCAGTTCGACGCAGTCACTGCGCTTGAGCATGACGAAGTAGCCGCCCGTGGGGTTGGGCGTGGTCGGCACGTAGACGCTGAGGAATTCCTCGCTGCCCAGGTACTCGGCCACCTCGTTGCCCGGCGCGCCGGTCACGAAGGCAATGGTCCACACGCTCTCGCGCGGCCACTGGATCAGCACTGCCGTGCGGAATGCATTGCCGTTCTCGGAGAACAGCGTGTCCGACACCTGCTTGACGCTCGAGTAGATCGAGCGCACGACCGGAATGCGGCGCACCACAGCGTCGCCCCAGCCGAGCAGGCGCTTGCCGACGAAGTTGCTCGCAATGGCACCGACCACCAGCAGGATGGCCAGCGTGAGCAGCACACCGAGCCCGCGGATGTTGTTGTCGTAGAGCCAGCGCTGCCATGCGCCCGGCAGCACCCACAGCGTCTGGTCGAGCGTGTCGATGATCCACTTCAGCACCGCCAGGGTGATGAACAGCGGAACGATCACCAGCAAACCGGAGAACAACCATTTGCGCAGGGCGGACATGGGAGAGGGTTCCGTCAGTCGCCGCTCTTGGCGGCAGCCGTTGCAGCGGGGGCCGGCGCGGGAGCGGGCGCCGGTGCGGGGCTGGAGGCGGGGGACGAAGAAGAAGCGTCGGCCGACTTGGCGCCGTCGCCGGACGCAGCGGGCGCGGTGGCGGCCTCGGACTTCTTGCCGCCGCCCTCGCGGAAGTCGGTCACGTACCAGCCCGAGCCCTTGAGCTGGAAGCCGGCGGCCGTGACCTGCTTTTCAAATGCGCTCGCACCGCATTCCGGGCACACCGAGAGCGGCGTGTCCGACATCTTCTGCAGAACGTCCTTGGCAAAGCCGCAGGAACTGCACTTGTAGGCGTAAATGGGCATGGGAAATCGGGGTGGGAATGAGCGACGCAGCTGCCGCTCGCAAAGCCCTCGATTATAGGGGCGCCCCCGCCCGCAGGGGCCGTGGGGGCGCGGCCCGGCCCGGCGTCAGGCCGGCTCGGTCGCCAGGAGGCGGTGCGGCGTGTGAGTGTTCGCTATCCATTGCGGCAGCAGCGAGCCGATGACCATGCCCGCGAAGGAGGACAGCACGCCCGCCAGCTGGGCCGGGAAGGCGGTACCCCAGGGCATGGCCATGAACAGCAGCCAGACGCCGATGCCCCCCACGATCGAGGCGATGGCCCCCTGGGTGGTGGCGCGGCGCCAGTACAGGCCGCACACCAGCGGCACGAAGGCCCCGACCAGCGGCACCTGGTAGGCGCCCGAGACCAGTTCGTAGATCGGCGTGCCCTGCATGCGGATCGCGTAGGCCAGCACGGCGGCGCTGAACAGCAGCACCGTGATGCGCATGGTCATCAGGTTCTCGCGGTCGGTGCCGGCGGGACGGAACTGGCGCCAGATGTTCTCGGTGAAGGTGACGCTGGGCGCCAGCAGGGTGGCCGAGGCGGTCGACTTGATGGCCGACAGCAGCGCGCCGAAGAACAGCACCTGCATCACGAAGGGCATCTTCTGCAGCACCAGCGTGGGCAGCACCTTCTGCGGATCTTCCTTCAGCAGCACGGCCACCTCCTCCGGCATGATCAGCAGCGCGCTGGCCACGAGGAACATCGGCACGAAGGCGAACAGGATGTAGGCCACGCCGCCGATCACCGGGCCGCGCGTGGCGGCCTTGACGCTGTTGGCCGACATCACGCGCTGGAACACGTCCTGCTGCGGAATGGAGCCCAGCATCATCGTGATGGCCGCGGCAAAGAAGAACACCATGTCGTGCCAGTTGGGCTCGGGCCAGAACTTGAAGAGGTCCTTGCTGACCGCGAAGGCCACCACCTTGTCGGCGCCGCCGGCCATGTCGCCCGCGAACATCGCGATGACCGCGAGGCCGACGACCAGAATGATCATCTGGATGAAGTCGGTCACGGCCACCGACCACATGCCGCCGAACAGCGTGTAGGCCAGGATCGAGACCACGCCGATCACCATGCCCAGCGGGATGCTGATGGCGCCGGCCGACAGCACGTTGAACACCAGCCCCAGCGCCGTGACCTGCGCCGACACCCAGCCCAGGTAGCTCAGCATGATGATCAGCGAGCAGGCCACTTCCACGCTGCGGCCGTAGCGCTCGCGGTAGTAGTCGCTGATGGTCAGGAGCGTCATGCGGTACAGCTTGCCCGCGAAGAACAGGCCCACCAGGATCAGGCAGGTGCCCGCGCCGAACGGGTCTTCGACCACGCCGCTGAGGCCGCCCTCGATGAACTTGGCCGGGATGCCGAGCACCGTCTCGGACCCGAACCAGGTCGCGAAGGTGGTCGTGATGATCATGAACAGCGGCAGGTGCCGCCCCGCGATCGCGAAGTCGGTGGTGTTCTTCACCCGTTTGGCCGCATACAGGCCGATGGCGATGGTGACCAGCAGATAGACGATGACCAGCGTCAACAACACGGCAAAACTCCTCCAGCCTCTAGAACAAACGCACGCGCACCAGCACTTGCATGGCGAGCAACCCCAGGACGAATCCGATGCCGCCATAGAGGATGGCCTGCAGCAGCCGGTTGGTGCGCTTTTGCGCGGCCAGCAGCTCCTGCAACTCGCGGCGGTGATCGGGCGGCCGATTTTCCAGGAAATCGTGCAGCAAGCGCGGCAACTGCGGCAGCAATTTCGCGTAGCGCGGCGCCTCGGCCCGCAGCTGCTGGAACAGCTTCTTCGGCCCGATCTGGTCGATCATCCACTTCTCGAGGAAGGGCTTGGCCGTGGCCCAGAGGTCGAGCTCGGGGTCGATGCTGCGGCCCAGGCCCTCGATGTTCAGCAGGGTCTTCTGCAGCAGCACCAGCTGCGGCTGGATCTCGACGTGGAAGCGGCGCGAGGTCTGGAACAGGCGCATCAGCACCATGCCCAGCGAGATCTCCTTCAGCGGCCGGTCGAAGTACGGCTCGCACACGGTGCGGATCGCGGCCTCGAGCTCGTCGATGCGCGTGCCCTGCGGCACCCAGCCGCTCTCCAGGTGCAGCTCGGCCACGCGCTTGTAGTCGCGCCGGAAGAAGGCCGCGAAGTTCTGCGCGAGGTACTCCTTGTCGGACTCGGTGAGCGTGCCGATGATGCCGAAGTCGAGCGAGATGTAGCGCCCGAAGGTCTCGGGCGCCAGGCTCACCTGGATGTTGCCCGGGTGCATGTCGGCATGGAAGAAGCCGTCGCGGAACACCTGTGTGAAGAAGATCGTCACGCCGTCGCGCGCGAGCTTGGGAATGTCGACGCCGGCGGCGCGCAGCTTGTCGATCTGGGCAATGGGCACGCCGTTCATGCGCTCCATCACGATGACTTCGGGGTGGCAGAAGTCCCAGAACATCTCGGGGATCAGCACCAGGTCGAGCGAGGCCATGTTGCGGCGCAGCTGCGCGGCGTTGGCGGCCTCGCGCACGAGGTCGAGCTCGTCGTGCAGGTACTTGTCGAACTCGCCGACCACCTCGCGCGGCTTCAGGCGCTTGCCGTCGGGCGAGAGCTTCTCGATCCAGCCGGCCATCATGGCCATGAGGGCCAGGTCCTTCTCGATCACGCCGCGCATGTTGGGGCGCAGCACCTTCACCGCCACGTCGCGGATCTCGCCCTGGTTGGTGCGGATGGTCGCGAAGTGCACCTGCGCGATCGAGGCGCTGGCGATGGGCGTTTCGTCGAACTGCACGAACACGTCGCTCACCGGGCGGCGGAAGGCGCGCTCGATGGTCGCAACCGCCACTGCCGAGGGGAACGGCGGCACGCGGTCCTGCAGGAAGGCGAGCTCGTCGGCGATGTCGGGCGGCAGCAGGTCGCGCCGCGTGGACAGCACCTGGCCGAACTTCACGAAGATGGGGCCCAGCCGCTCCAGCGCCTCGCGCAGGCGCTGGCCGCGCGGCGCGTCGAGGTTGCGTCCGATCGAGACGATGCGTGCCACCACGCGCAGCCAGGGCTTCTGGAAGCTCGTGAGCACGAGCTCGTCCAGGCCATAGCGCAGTGCGACCCAGACGATGAACAGGCCGCGATAGAAGCGACTCATTCGGCGTGGCCCGCCGCACCGCCGGCACGGGCCGAGCGGTCGCCGACGAACTGGCGCAGCGCGCCCACCACGCGGCGCACGCCGTTGCCCAGCGTGTGCGCGGGCACGTCGCCGATCACGCGGGCCAGGTCGTCCTCGACGTCCCAGCGCACGTGGTCGACCAGCCAGTTGACCTCGGCCGCGAGCTGCACGTCGCCGACGATCTGCACGGAAGGCTTGTCGCCCCGCAGCGTGGCGCGGGCAATGTCGAAGGGGGAGTCATCGATCACGGTGAGCGTGAGTTCGGGCGTGGAGCCGGCAGGTGCCAGGTCGAGCAGGCCGGCCGGCGTGGCCACCAGTTCCATCGTCACGAAGCGCCACTGGAAGCGCACCACCCTGCCCTGCTGGCGCAGCAGCCGCTGCTGCGCTTCGGGTTCCTGCTGCAGCACGTGGTTCAGGAACAGAACCGCGCGGTGCTGGATTTCGTGGACGGCCCAGGCCGGCGGTTGCAGGCGTTCGCCGATGCGGTTGAACAGGTCGCCGAGCAAAGAAAAAGGGGACGATGGTGTAGCCATGGTCCCCATTATCCCGTCAGTGCTACAGCCGGGTGACGGCTGCAGCTCAGGTTTTTGTCACTGCAGCGCTTGCACGCCTGCGACGAGCCAGCCGGCGCTGCCGGTCTTGGTCATGTTCCAGACTTCGCGGAACGGGGCCGGGCCCGCCGACGCGTCTTCACGGATCATGCCGGAGAACTCCACGCTCGCCATGTAGGCGTCGGGCAACTCTTCGATGCCCAGCAGCTTGGCGTCGAGCATCACGACTTCGGTCTTGTTGAGCGCACCGCCCGTGTGGCTGGCGCGGTCGGCCAGCTGCGTGCGGATCTCTTCGACCATGCTGTCGGTCATCATGGAACGCAGCATCGACACGTCGGCGCGGTCCCAGGCGTCTTGCAGGGTCACGAAGTTGCGCTTGGCGGCGGTGAGGAAACCGTCGGCGTCGAAGCCCGCGGGGATGCCCCAGGACTGCGAACCGGCCAGTGCCGAACCGATCATGCTGCCGCCGGCTGCGGCACCCGCGGCCGAGAGGCTGCTGCCGTGCGATGCCGGCGCGGCATCGAACGCCGTGGCGTTGCGCTCCCACGGCCGTGCCGAGGCGTCGTTGCCGACGTTGGCCGGGCTGTACTGTGCCGGTGCGCGTGCATCGGCGGGGCTGCCGGCGCCCTGGAAGGCGAAAGCGCCCTGGCGGTTGGCGTTGCCCGACGACGCGGCCGAGCGCGCCTTGAAGATGCGCCACACCGCGAGCGCGGCAAAGGCCAGCAGCGCGATCAGCAGGATGTTGGCGAAGCCGGCACCCAGGCCCAGCGAATTCGCGAGCCATGCCAGGCCCAGGCCGGCGGCGAGACCGCCGAGCATCGCGCCCCACGGGCGCTTCGGTGCAGCGGCTGCGGGCGTTGCGGGCTTGGGCGCCGCATTGGTCGCGTTCTGCTGCGCGGGGGCCGCGGGCTGCGTGGCCTGACGCTGCGTCACGTTGGACGACTGGCGACCGACGGACTTGCCGCCACCCATGCGAGCAGCTTCCGCCTGAACGCTCACCAGCACCAGTGCTGCTGCCAAGAACAAAGAACCCAAACTCTTCATGCCGTCTCCTCTTGAGCGAAAAATTCGCGTCGTCATCGTGATCAACACTTGATTCCAACATGGAGGGCTGCAATTCCCCCCGTCATGTTGTGATAGTCCACATGTCCGAAACCGCCCTCTTTCATGAGGGTCTTGAGCTCCTCTTGCGAGGGATGCATCCGGATCGATTCGGCCAGGTAGCGGTAGCTCGCGTCGTCGCCGGCCACGAGCTTGCCCAGGCGCGGCAGCACGTTGAACGAATACCAGTCGTAGGCCTTCGTGAGCGGCTTGGCGACCTTCGAGAACTCGAGCACCAGCAGCTTGCCGCGCGGCTTGAGCACGCGGTTCATCTCCTTGAGGGCAACGTCCTTGTGCGTCATGTTGCGCAGGCCGAAGGCCACGGTGACCACGTCGAAGTGGTCGTCGGGAAAGGGCAGCTTCTCGGCGTCGCAGACCGTGGTGGGCAGCACCACGCCGGCGTCGAGCAGGCGGTTGCGGCCGGTGCGCAGCATGGCTTCGTTGATGTCGGTATGAACCACCTGGCCCGTGGCGCCGACCTTCTTGGAGAAGGCGAGTGCGAGGTCGCCGGTGCCGCCCGCGATGTCGAGCACGCGCGAGCCTTCGCCCACGTTCGCGACCATCACGGTGTAGGCCTTCCAGGCCCGGTGCAGTCCGGCCGACATCAGGTCGTTCATGATGTCGTAGCGCGAGGCCACCGAGTCGAAGACGCCGCGAACGCGTTGCGCCTTCTCGCTTTCGTCGACTTTCTCGAAGCCGAAGTGGGTTGTACTCATGCGCTGGATGTTAGGCCGGAAGGCATTCCTTCAAGGCGACGACCCCGCGGGCACGGCGGACATTTGTTGCTTTTTCCTCCAACGGAGGGCCGCCGCAACGCGCGTCTTTGCTGTGTGTAAGGCTATCTTTTCAATAGCAACAGGGTATGTTTACCCTCGGTTCCTCGACGCTCAGTGGCTGCTGCAGGCGTGGCCGCCCTTGTCGGCCATCGGGGCGTCGCGGTCCACGCCCGCCGCGGCCAGGCGCCGCTCGTAATCGGCCCACAGCTCGGCCTGCCGCGCGCCCAGGTCATAGAGCAGGCTCCAGGTGTAGATGCCGGAGTTGTGGCCATCGCTGAAGGCCGGCTGCACGGCGTAGTTGCCCACCGGCTCGAGCCCGACCAGGTCGACGTCGCGCTTGCCGGTCTGCAGCACCTCCTGCCCCGGACCGTGGCCCTGCACCTCGGCCGACGGCGAGTAGATGCGCATCAGCTCGAAGGGGATGCGGAAGGTGGCGCCGTCCGAGAAGCCGACCTCGAGCACGCGCGATTGGCCATGCACGGTGATCGATTGGGGTGTCGGCGCGCCGGCTTGCAAACCTGCCATGGGGAATCCGTTCGGAAGAAGAGAAAAGAGAAAAGGGAGAGGACTCGCGCAGTATGCCGCGCGCTGTGCGCCAGCGTGTCGGCTGCCTGCGCTTAGCATTGCCGCATGCCGTCACGCACACGCTCGCCCCTCCTCCTGTCGCGCCCGAACCGGGCCGCCCTCGTCCTCTGCATCGCGCTCGCGGGCACCGCCCTCGCCCCACCGGCCCATGCCTTCTGGGGCCTGATCGGCAAGGCGGCAGGCAAGGCCGCGACCGCCGGCAAGGCGGCCGGCGTGGCGGGCAAAGGCGCGGCGGTCGGCGCCGGCGCGGTGGCAGCCGAAGGTGCCACCGGCGTGGCCGCCAAGGGCGCGATGGCGCTGGGCGACGACGCCGCGCATGCCGCCCAGGCCGGCTCGCGCGGCTTCGGCGGCGCGCATGAACTGAGCACCGTGAACGCCGCGCTGCCACCTGAGGTCGCGGCCTACCTTGCCAAGCCGGCGAAGGAGCTCACGCCCAAGGACACGTCGTTCATGATGGACAGCTACCGGCAGATGGTCGAGCGCGCTGGCAAGAGCGGCGACTTCACCGCCGTCGAGCGCATGCCGACCTCGGCGGGCACCGCGCGCACGCTGCCTGCGGAGCCGGTCAAGGCTGCAGCAACACCGCAGCCGACGAGCACTGCAGCAACCGCGTCACCCGGCAGCTCGGGCGCGCTGCCCTTCCACGCGGTGCGCCTGCTGGCCCACGCTGCACATGCGGGCAACAAGAGCGCGCAGGCCGAGCTCGATCGCGTGTGCAGGGATGGCAGCGTGGCCTCGAAGCGCTTCTCGAAGGAAACGCGCGCCACGCCGGAATTCAAACAGGCCTGCGCGGACCGCAAGGCAGGCAGCGCGACGCGCACCGCCGCGGCCAACTAAGAAGAAACGAAGGCCTCAGGCCAGCGTCGCCAGCCGACGGACCATGTCGGCCTCCGCCTGCGGCAGCAGCGCCTGCACGGCGGCCAGCCGCTCGGCTGGCGCGGTCCGTTGCACGGCGGCCCAGACCGAACCGGGGAAATGGCTGTCCCAGTCGAAACGCGCGATCACGTGCCAGTGCAGGTGCGCCACCATGTTGCCGAGCGCGGCGATGTTGAGCTTGGTGGGCGCCAGCGCGTCGCGCAGGCATTGCTCCACGCGCACCACGGCCTCCATGCACAACGCGCGGTCGGCCGCGTCGAGGTCGGAGAACTCCGCTGCATGGTCTTGCCACACCACGCGGTAGAAGGCCGGAAAGCCTTCTTCCTGCGCATGGATGACGCGCAGCTTCGCGCCTTCGAACACGACACGCCCGCCGGGCGCGTCGCACAGCGGGCAACCCGCCACTGCCGTCATACGAGCACCCGCTCGATGCCGCCCTGGTTGGCGGCCGCCACGTAGTTGGGCATCCAGTCGTCGCCGAGCAGCTTGTTGGCCATCTCGACCACGATGTAGTCGGCTTCGAGCAGGCCGTTGTTCAGGTCGTTGCCGTAGCGCGAGAGGCCTTGCAGGCAGCTCGGGCAGCTGGTGAGGATCTTCACGTTGTCGGTCGCGCCGACATTGCCGCTCTCGCGCAGCGCGGCCTCGCCCTTCTTCAGCTCTTCTTCCTTGCGGAAGCGGATCTGCGTCGAGATGTCGGGCCGCGACACGCCCAGCGTGCCCGACTCGCCGCAGCAGCGGTCGTTCTTGAGCACGTTGTCGCCGACCAGCGCCTTGACGGTCTTCATCGGGTCCTGCTGCTTCATCGGCGAATGGCAGGGGTCGTGGTACAGGTAGCCGCCACCACCCGCATCGGCCAGCGTGATGCCCTTTTCGAGCAGGTACTCGTGGATGTCGATGATCCGGCAACCCGGGAAGATCTTGTCGAACTGGTAGCCCTGCAGCTGGTCGTAGCAGGTGCCGCAGCTCACCACCACCGTCTTGATGTCGAGGTAGTTCAGCGTGTTGGCGACGCGGTGGAAGAGCACGCGGTTGTCCGTGATCATCTTCTCGGCCTTGTCGAACTGGCCGCTGCCGCGTTGCGGATAGCCGCAGCACAGGTAGCCCGGTGGCAGCACGGTCTGCACGCCCGCGTGCCAGAGCATCGCCTGCGTGGCCAGGCCCACCTGCGAGAACAGCCGCTCCGAGCCGCAGCCCGGGAAGTAGAAGACCGCCTCGGTTTCCGAGCTGGTCGTCTTCGGGTTGCGGATGATCGGCACGTAGTCGGCATCCTCGATGTCGAGCAGCGCGCGCGCCGTCTTCTTCGGCAGGTTGCCCGGCATCTTCTTGTTGATGAAGTGGATCACCTGCTCCTTGATGGGCGCAGGCCCCAGCGTGGCCGGCGGCGCGCCGGTCTGCTTCTTCGCGAGGCCGCGCAGCAGGTCGTTGGCCATGCGCTGCGCCTTGAAGCCGATGCCCACCATGCCCGCGCGCACCGCCTTGATGGTCTGCGGGTTGGTCGCGTTCAGGAAGAACATCGCGGCCGCGTTGCCGGGACGGAAGCTCTTCTGGCCCATCTTGCGCAGCAGGTTGCGCATGTTCATCGACACGTCGCCGAAGTCGATCTTCACCGGGCACGGCGTGAGGCACTTGTGGCACACGGTGCAGTGGTCGGCCACGTCCTCGAACTCTTCCCAGTGCTTGATGCTGATGCCGCGCCGGGTCTGCTCTTCGTAGAGGAAGGCCTCGACCAGCAGCGAGGTCGCGAGGATCTTGTTGCGCGGGCTGTACAGCAGGTTGGCGCGCGGCACGTGCGTGGCGCACACCGGCTTGCACTTGCCGCAGCGCAGGCAGTCCTTCACGCTGTCGGCGATGGCGCCGATGTCGCTCTGCTGCATGATCAGCGACTCGTGCCCCATGAGGCCAAAGCTCGGCGTGTAGGCATTGGTCAGGTCGGCGTGCAGCGTCTGCGCCTGCCCCGCGGGCGTGCGCAGCAGCTTGCCCTTGTTGAAGCGGCCTTCGGGGTCGACCCGGGCCTTGTATTCGGTGAACGGGCGCAGCTCTTCGTCGGTGAGGAACTCGAGCTTGGTGATGCCGATGCCGTGCTCGCCCGAGATCACGCCGTCCAGGCTGCGCGCCAGCGCCATGATGCGCACCACCGCGGCATGCGCGGTCTGCAGCATCTCGTAGTTGTCGCTGTTGACGGGCAGGTTGGTGTGCACGTTGCCGTCGCCCGCGTGCATGTGCAGCGCGACCCACACGCGGCCCTTGAGCACCTGCTTGTGGATGGCGGTGCACTCGGCCAGGATCGGCCCGAACTCGGCGCCCGAAAAAATCTCCTGCAGCGGCTGGCGCAGCTGGGTCTTCCAGCTCGCGCGCAGCGTGTGGTCCTGCAGTTGCGGGAACAGCGTGTCGACGTTCTGCAGCCAACCGGCCCACAGCGCACGCACCTCGTGCACCAGCGCCACGGCCTGCGCCACGCGGTCTTCCAGCAGCTCGGCCGCCGGGATCTCGTGCGCGTCGTCGGTCTTGCCCAGCGGCAGGTTGCCGCGCGTGAGGAAGGCTTCGAGCGCGTCGGTGAGCGCCAGCTTGTTCTGCAGCGACAGCTCGATGTTGATGCGCTCGATGCCGTCGCTGTACTCGGCCATGCGCGGCAGCGGGATCACCACGTCTTCGTTGATCTTGAAGGCGTTGGTGTGCTTGCTGATGGCGGCCGTGCGCTTGCGGTCGAGCCAGAATTTCTTGCGCGCCTCGGGGCTGATGGCAATGAAGCCTTCGCCGCTGCGCGAGTTGGCGATGCGCACCACTTCCGAGGTGACGCGCGCCACCGCGTCGGCGTCGTCGCCCGCGATGTCGCCGAACAGCACCATCTTGGGCAGGCCGCCGTGCTTCTTCGACTTGGTGGCGTAGCCCACGGCCTTCAGGTAGCGGTCGTCCAGGTGCTCCAGGCCGGCCAGCAGCACGCCCGAGCGCTTCTGCTCGGCGAACATGAAGTCCTTGATCTCGACGATGCTGGGCACCGCGTCCTTCGCATTGCCGAAGAATTCGAGGCACACGGTGCGCGTGTGCGCCGGCATCTTGTGCACCACCCAGCGGCAGCTGGTGATGAGGCCGTCGCAGCCCTCTTTCTGGATGCCCGGCAGGCCGGAGAGAAACTTGTCGGTCACGTCCTTGCCCAGGCCTTCCTTGCGGAAGGTCTTGCCGGGAATGTCCAGGCGCTCGGTGCGCAGTTTCGTCTTGCCGTCGGCGGCGTAGTACTGCAGCTCGAACACGGCGCTCTCGGCGTCGTGGATCTTGCCCAGGTTGTGGCCGATGCGAGTCACTTCGAGCCATTCGGCCTGCGGCGTGACCATGCGCCACGAGGCGAGGTTGTCCAGCGCCGTGCCCCAGAGCACGGCCTTCTTGCCGCCGGCGTTCATCGCGACGTTGCCGCCGACGCACGAGGCCTCGGCGGAGGTCGGGTCGACCGCGAACACGAAGCCCGCGCGCTCGGCCGCGTCGGCCACGCGCTGGGTGACCACGCCGGCCTCGGTCCAGATGGTGGGCACGGGCGCGTCCAGGCCGGGCAGCGCGACGTGCTCGACCTCGGTCATGGCCTCAAGCTTCTCGGTGTTGATGACCACGCTCTTCCAGGTCAGCGGAATGGCGCCGCCGGTGTAGCCGGTGCCGCCCCCGCGCGGAATGATGGTCAGGCCCAGCTCGATGCAGCCCTTGACCAGGAGGGCCATCTCGGCCTCGGTGTCGGGGCACAGCACGACGAAGGGGTACTCGACGCGCCAGTCGGTGGCGTCGGTCACGTGCGACACGCGCGAGAGGCCGTCGAACTTGATGTTGTCCTTGGCCGTGAGCCGGCCCAGCACGCGGGTGGCCTTGCGGCGCAGCGCGGCGACGTCGCGGAAGGTGTCGTCGAAGGCGGCGACGGCCTGGCTGACCAGGCCGGTGAGCTCGCCCACCAGCTGGTCGCGCGGCAGGTCGCTGTCGGGGGTGCGGCGCTTCTGCACCTCGCCCAGGCGGTGACGCAGGGCGTCGACCAGCTGGCCGCGGCGGCGCGGGTTGTCGAGCAGGTCGTCGACGAGGTAGGGGTTGCGCTGCACCACCCAGATGTCGCCCAGCACCTCGTAGAGCATGCGCGCCGATCGGCCGGTGCGGCGCTCGGCGCGCAGGGTCTGCAGCAGGTCCCAGCCGCGCTCGCCCAGGAGGCGAATCACGATCTCCCGGTCGGAGAAGCTGGTGTAGTTGTAGGGGATCTCGCGCAGTCGTACAGGCTCTGCGGCCTGTGACAACAGCGTATTCAACGCGGTCGGAGCATTCATCGGGTGGGGCCCTTGGCCAGGCGCTGCGCGCCCATGTAGCCGGGGGGTCGATTTTAGGGCAGGCCCCGGGGGCTTTGCCGTGCCCGGCCGCTATTCCCTATCGCGGCCCTATTGCGGGGCCCGCGGGGGCCCCGGCGGGCTCAGAACAGCACGCGGCTGCGGATCGTCCCGCCTACCTTCGCCAGCTTTTCCAGCGCCAGGTCGGACGAGGCGGCGTCGATGTCCATCACGACGTAGCCGATCTTCTCGTTGGTCTGCAGGAACTGGGACGAGATGTTGATGTTGTTGTCCGAGAAGATCTTGTTGATCTCGGACAGCACGCCCGGCACGTTGCGGTGGATGTGCAGCAGGCGGTGCTTGCCCGGGTGCGCCGGCAGCGCCACCTCGGGGAAGTTGACCGACGAGGTCGAGGTGCCGTTGTCGCTGTACTTGACCAGCTTCTCGGCCACTTCGAGCCCGATGTTGGCCTGCGCCTCCATGGTCGAGCCGCCGATGTGCGGCGTGAGGATCACGTTGTCCAGCCCGCGCAGCGGCGACTGGAACTCGTCCTTGTTGGTGCGCGGCTCGACCGGGAACACGTCGATGGCGGCGCCCAGCAGCTTCTTGCTCTTGAGGGCCTCGGCCAGCGGCTCGATCTCGACCACGGTGCCGCGCGAGGCGTTCAGCAGGATGGCGCCCGGCTTCATGGCGGCGATCTCGGCCGCGCCGATCATCCATTGCGTGGCCTGGGTCTCGGGCACGTGCAGGGTCACGATGTCGCTCTGGCCCAGCAGCTGGTGCAGCTCGCGCACCTGGCGGGCGTTGCCCAGCGGCAGCTTGGTGACCACGTCGTAGAAGGCCACGTGCATGCCCAGCGCCTCGGCCAGCACCGACAGCTGCGCGCCGATGGAGCCGTAGCCCACGATGCCCAGCGTCTTGCCGCGGATCTCGAAGGCGTTCTCGGCCGACTTGAGCCAGCCGCCGCGGTGCGCCACGGCGCTTTTCTCGGGCACGCCGCGCAGCAGCAGGATGGCTTCGGCCAGCACCAGCTCGGCCACCGAGCGGGTGTTGGAATACGGCGCGTTGAACACGGCCACGCCGTGTTCGCGGGCGGCTTCGAGGTCGACCTGGTTGGTGCCGATGCAGAAGCACCCGGCGGCCACCAGCTTGTGGGCAGCAGCGAACACCTCGGCCGTCAGCTGGGTGCGCGAGCGGATGCCCACGAAGTGCACGTCGGCGATCTTGGCCTTGAGTTCGGCGTCGGGCAGCGCACCCGGCAGCGACTCGATGTTGGTGTAGCCGGCGGCGCGCAGCACCTCCACGGCCGAGGGGTGGATGCCTTCGAGCAAAAGGAACTTGATCCTGCTTTTGTCGAGGGAGGTTTTGCTGCTCATGGCGTACTCAAGGAAGCCCCGGCCATGGCGACAAGCTAGGCCAAAAAAGGGAGGGCGATGCTAGCATGGTGCAGCGCAGCATGA
The DNA here is from genome assembly GCF_059423125.1 of Variovorax sp. GW531-E2. Lineage (NCBI taxonomy): Bacteria > Pseudomonadati > Pseudomonadota > Betaproteobacteria > Burkholderiales > Comamonadaceae > Variovorax > Variovorax sp. GW531-E2. The sequence goes on from NZ_JBWKXQ010000023.1 coordinate 37,541, forward strand.
GGCCCGCAACCCGCACCGGGCTTGACGCCAAAGGGGTTTCCCCGATTGGAGGAACCCTTCGGTCCGTGCCCCAATGTGACGCGGCTGTGTCACGCACATGCCCTAGCATTCGCGCTTTCCATTTTTTCCCTTCAGGAGTCTTCATGCGATTCAAGACGCTCGCGTTGGCATCGGCGCTGGCCGCCACGCTGTTCAATGCAGCCCAGGCCCAGACCGAGATCCAGTGGTGGCATTCCATGACCGCCGTCAACAACGAGTGGGTCAACGACCTGGCCAAGCAGTTCAACGAGAGCCAGAAGGAATACAAGATCGTGCCGACCTTCAAGGGCACGTACGACGAATCGATGACGGCCTCCATCGCGGCCTTCCGCTCGGGCAACGCACCGCACATCCTGCAGGTGTTCGAAGTGGGCACCGCCACCATGATGGCCAGCAAGGGCGCCGTCATTCCGGTCGGCCAGGTCATGAAGGACGCGGGCGAGAAGTTCGACCCGGCCGCCTACATCCCCGCCGTGGCCGGTTACTACACCGCCCCCAACGGCCAGATGCTGAGCTTCCCGTTCAACAGCTCGACCACGATCTTCTATTTCAACAAGGACGCCTTCAAGGCCGCCGGCCTGCCCACCGACAAGGCACCCGCCACCTGGCCCGAAGTGGTCGCGGCAGCCGCCAAGCTCAAGGCCAGCGGCCACAAGTGCCCGTTCACCACGGCCTGGCAGAACTGGACGCAGGTCGAGAGCTTCTCGGCCTGGCACAACGTCGAGTTCGCCAGCAAGGCCAACGGCCTGCAGGGCCTGGACGCGCGCCTGAAGGTGAATTCGCCGCTGCACCAGCGCCACATCGAGAACCTGGCCAGCATGTCCAAGCAAGGCCTGTTCATCTACAAGGGCCGCGGCAACGTGCCCGAGGCCTCGTTCGTGTCGGGCGAGTGCGCCATGATCAACACGTCTTCGGGCTTCTACGGCAACGTGGCCAAGAACGCCAAGTTCGCCTACGGCCTGGCACCCCTGCCCTACTACCCGGACGTGCCGGGCGCACCGCAGAACACCGTGATCGGCGGCGCCAGCCTGTGGGTCATGTCGGGCAAGAAGGCCGCCGAGTACAAGGGCGTGGCCAAGTTCTTCAGCTTCATCTCGACGCCTGAAGTGCAGTCCGCCAGCCACAAGCGCACCGGCTACCTGCCGGTGACCACCGCCTCGTACAAGCTCACCGAAGAGTCGGGCTTCTACAAGCAGAACCCCGGCACCGACGTGGCCGTGACGCAGATGATCCGCAAGGTCACCGACAAGAGCCGCGGCATCCGCCTGGGCAACTACGTGCAGATCCGCGCCATCGAGGACGAAGAGCTCGAACAGGTCTGGGGCGGCAAGAAGACCGCCAAGGAAGCCCTCGATTCGATCGTGACCCGCGGCAACGAACAGCTCGAACGCTTCCAAAAGGCGAACAAAAGCTAACGATTGAAGATCCGGGCTCCGTGTCCGGCTAATATCGCCCGCCCCCGCACGCCCTTCTTCCAGGGTGCGCCGGGCGGGATTTTTTATGTAGGGGCTTCATGGAAAAACGCGTTTTCTTTCGCTCGGGCTGGTTGCCCTGGCTGCTGCTGACACCGCAGATGGCGGTGATCCTCGTGTTTTTCTTCTGGCCGGCCGGCCAGGCGCTGTTGCAGTCGCTGCAGCAGCAGGACGCGTTCGGCACGTCGGTCGAGTTCGTCGGGTTCGACAACTTCCGCCACCTGTTCGACGACCCGGCCTACGCCGAGTCGTTCAAGACCACCGCGCTGTTCTCGGTGCTGGTGGCCGGCATCGGCATCAGCCTGTCGCTGATGCTGGCCGTGTTCGCCGACCGCATCGTGCGCGGCGGCATGTTCTACAAGACCATGCTGATCCTGCCGTACGCCGTGGCGCCTGCCGTGGCGGCCGTGCTGTGGGTCTTCATGTTCTCGCCCTCGCTGGGCGTGGTGGCCTATGCGCTGGGCAAGATCGGCATCAACTGGAACCACCTGCTCGACTCGGGCCACGCCATGACGCTGATCGTGATGGCCTCGGTGTGGAAGCAGATCTCCTACAACTTCCTGTTCTTCCTGGCCGGGCTGCAGTCCATTCCGAAGTCGCTGATCGAGGCCGCGGCCATCGACGGCGCGCGCCCGTGGCGCCGCTTCTGGACCGTGCAGTTCCCGCTCTTGTCGCCCACCACCTTCTTCCTGCTGGTGATCAACGTGGTCTACGCCTTCTTCGACACCTTCGCGATCGTCGATGCGGCCACGCAGGGCGGCCCGGGCAAGGACACGACCATCCTGGTCTACAAGGTCTACCACGACGGCTTCAAGGGCCTGGACCTCGGCGGCTCGGCCGCGCAGTCGGTGGTGCTGATGGTGATCGTGGTGGCGCTGACCGTCATCCAGTTCCGCTACGTCGAGAAGAAAGTGCAGTACTGATGAAGCAACAAGAACAAATCGAATCCGGCGGAGCGCAGCATGGTTGAGAAACGCGGCACGCAGGGCATCCTGGCCCACGTCATCATGATCCTGGGCGTGTTCATCGTCGCCTTCCCGCTCTACCTGGCGTTCGTGGCCTCCACGCACACGGCCCAGGAGATCGTGCAGGCGCCGATGCCCCTGACACCCGGCTCGAACATCGTCGACAGCTACAAGGGCGCGCTGTTCGGGCGCGCGAGCAGCGCGGGCTCCAACGCCCCGGTGGCGCACATGATGTGGGTGAGCTTCGTGACGGCCATGGTCATCGCCATCGGCAAGATCACCATCTCGCTGCTGTCGGCCTTCGCCATCGTGTACTTCCGCTTCCCGTTCAAGAAGATCTGCTTCTGGGCCATCTTCGTGACGCTGATGCTGCCGGTGGAGGTGCGCATCCTGCCCACCTACAAGGTGCTGTCCGACCTGAACATGCTGAACACCTACGCGGGCCTGACGGTGCCGCTGATCGCGTCGGCCACGGCGACCTTCCTGTTCCGCCAGTTCTTCCTCACCGTGCCCGACGAGCTCACCGAAGCGTCGCGCATGGACGGCGCGAGCCCCATGCGCTTTTTCTTCGACGTGCTGCTGCCGCTGTCCAAGACCTCGATCGCGGCGCTGTTCGTGATCCAGTTCATCTACGGCTGGAACCAGTACCTGTGGCCGCTGCTGGCGACCACGAGCGAAGACATGTACCCCGTGGTGGTCGGCATCAAGCGGATGATTGCCGGCGGCGACGGACAGAACGAATGGAACGTCGTGATGGCCACCGCCATCCTGGCGATGCTGCCGCCCGCGCTGGTGGTGATCCTGATGCAGAAATGGTTCGTCAAGGGCCTTGTTGATACCGAGAAATAAAAAATGGCAGCTCTTTCCCTACGCAACGTCATCAAGCGCTACGGCCACGGGCCGAAAGCCAACCAGGTCATCCACGGCGTGAGCGCCGAGATCGCCGACCACGAATTCATCGTCATCGTCGGCCCTTCGGGCTGCGGCAAGTCGACGCTGCTGCGCATGGTCGCGGGCCTGGAGGAAATCTCGGCCGGCGAAATCTGCATCGGCGGCAAGGTCGTGAACCAGCTCGAACCCTCCGAGCGCGACATCGCCATGGTGTTCCAGAACTACGCGCTGTACCCGCACATGAGCGTGTTCGCGAACATGGCCTACGGCCTGAAGATCGCCAAGGTGCCGACGGCCGAGATCAAGGTGCGCGTCGACAAGGCGGCCAAGATCCTCGAGCTGGGCCACCTGCTCGAGCGCAAGCCGCGCGAACTCTCGGGCGGCCAGCGCCAGCGCGTGGCCATGGGCCGCGCCATCGTGCGCCAGCCGCAGGTGTTCCTGTTCGACGAACCGCTGTCGAACCTGGACGCCAAGCTGCGCGCCCAGACCCGCCTCGAGATCCAGAAGCTGCACCGCGAGCTCGGCATCACCTCGCTGTTCGTCACGCACGACCAGGTCGAGGCCATGACGCTGGCCCAGCGCATCATCGTGATGAACGGCGGCGTGATGGACCAGTTCGCCACGCCCGAAGAGGTGTACTCCAGGCCCGCCACCACCTTCGTGGCGAGCTTCATCGGCTCGCCGCCGATGAACCTGCTCAAGCACGCACCGGGCGTGCGTCCGGGCCAGATCCTGGGCATCCGCCCCGAGCACATGAAGCTCGACGAAAGCGGCTGGACGGTGCAGGTCGAGCAGGTCGAACTGCTGGGCGCCGAGCGCCTGGTGTACGGCCGCATCGGCGAGGAGCAGATCATCATGCGCACCGACGAAGGCGACCACCCGCCGGTGGCCGGCGACACGGTGAAGATCGCGGCGCGCGAAGACAAGCTGCACTGGTTCGACGCCGGCTCCGGCAAGCGCGCCGACTGAGCGATGGCCGAACGCAGCCCCTGGCCCTACCCCCGCTGGGTCGCGCACCGCGGCGCCGGCAAGCTGGCGCCCGAGAACACGCTTGCGGCCTTCCGCTTCGGCGCTTCGCACGGCTACCGCATGTTCGAATGCGACGCCAAGCTCAGCGCCGACGGCGTGGTGTTCCTGATGCACGACGCCACGCTCGATCGCACCACCAACGGCCACGGCATCGGCGGCCAGCAGGCGTGGAGCGCGCTGTCGCAGCTCGACGCCGGCGGCTGGCATTCGCGCGCCTTCGCAGGCGAGCCGCTGCCCACACTGGAAAACCTGGCGCGCTTCTGCCGGGCCAACAACCTGCTGCTGAACATCGAGATCAAGCCCACGCCCGGCACCGAGCGCGAGACCGGCGAGGTGGTGGCGCGCGAAGCCGCGCGCCTGTGGCAGGGTGCGGCCGTGCCGCCGCTGCTCACCTCGTTCCAGGTCGACGCGCTGAAGGGCGCACAGGCCGTGCAGCCCGAGCTGCCGCGCGGCCTGCTCCTCGACACGCTCTGGAACGGCTGGCTCGACACCGCGCTGGGCCTGGGCTGCCAGGCCATCGTCTGCAACCACGCGCTGTGGGACGCCGCCACCGTGGCGCAGGTGCATGGTGCGGGCCTGCGTTCGCTGAGCTACACGGTGAACGACGACTGGGCCGCACAGCGGCTCATCGACCTGGGCACCGACGGCATCATCACCGACCGGGTGGACCTGTTCAGCCCCGCGGGCTGACGCTGCATTTCTTACCCGTTCTTACGTCATGGCGGCTTCTATGATGCGGCCATGAATCGGACCTCTCGCCTGGCGGGCCTGTGCCTTCCCGCCCTCCTGGCTCTGTGGGCCCTGCTGACGTGCGGCGGCGCCTTCGCGCAGCCGGACGCCAGCATGAACGCAGGCAACGGCAACCCCAACAACAGCGCCAACACCGCGGCGGCGGCCGCCCCGCCCCCCACCATCGCCGAGCTGCGCGCGCAGTTCGCCCGCATCGCGCCTTCGGGCAAGGGCAACGCCAGTGTCGTTCCGGGCGCCGAAGACGACGCACGCAAGCAGCTCGCGCAGATCAACGAGATCGGCGTGCAGGCCGACAAGTTCGTCGCCGCCCGTACCAGCGAACTGGCCGACCTGAACGCGCGCCTCGGCGAACTCGGCAATCCGCCCGCCGCCGGCGCCACCGAAGACCCCAACATCACGCGCCAGCGCGCGCAGCTGACCAAGGAGCGCAACGCGCTCGACGCGGACATCCGTCTGGCCAAGCTGCTGGCGATCGACGTGCGCCAGCGCGGCACCGACGTGGTGTCGCAGCGGCGCCAGCAGTTCGAGGCCGAACTCACCAGCCGCGCCGCCTCGCCGCTCAGCGGCGAGTTCTGGGACGACCTGCGCGAGGCCTGGCCCGACGACTTCGAACGGCTGCAGGCGATCGGGGCGGCGCTCGGCGACGGCTTCGACCAGGCGCTGCAGCCCGAAAGCCGCACGCCGGTGATCGCCTCGTTCATCGGCGCGCTGCTGCTCGCCTGGCTCGGCGTCTGGGCCGCCGAGCGCGGGCTGGCGCGCCTGGCCACACGCGTGCTGCCGGCCGGGCGGCTGCGCCGCTCGCTGCTGGTGATCGCCATCGTCGCCACGCACGTGCTGCTGGTCGCCGTGGCCGCGCACGGCGTCGTCGAAGTGCTCAAGGCCCACGCGATGTGGGATGCGCAGGCGCGCAAGGCGCTGCAATCGGCGGCGCAGACGCTGACCTTCATGGCGTTCATCATCGGCCTCGGGCGCGGGCTGCTGGCCACGGGGCGGCCGTCGTGGCGCCTGCCGGCCATTCCCGACCTCACGGCACAGCGCCTGTCGGCGCTGCCGTGGCTGGTGGCGCTGGTGGCCGCGCTGGCGTGGACGCCGGCCGAGATCAACGCGCTCATCGACGCCAGCTTTGCCGCCGTGGTCACGACGCACGTGGCGACGGCGCTGCTGCTCACCGCGCTGGTCGGCACCGTCGTGTACCGCCTGAAGGCGCTGCGCGCCGACGCGCCCGACGCCGGCCTGCCGGAACGGCCGATGTGGGTCGGGGTGCTGGTGGCGCTGATCGTGGTGCTGGTGATCGCGATCTGGGTGCTGGTGGCCTTCGGCTACGTGGCGCTGGCGAGCTTCCTGGCCTCGCAGCTCACCTGGAGCGGCATCGTCGCGGCGGCCTTCTATGTGCTGTTCAAGTTCGCCGACGACCTGTTCATGGCCGTGGTGTCCTCGCGCAGCGCCTCCGGCCAGCGGCTGCAGAAGAGCTTCGGCCTGGCGCCGCAGACGCTCGACCAGGCGGCCACGGTGCTCTCGGGCCTGAGCCGCGTGGCGCTGTTCTTCTACATGCTGGTGGCGCTGGCCGCGCCGCTGGGCACGGGCCCGGGCGAGGTGTTCCAGCGCGGCGGCAAGCTCGGCACCGGCGTGAAGGTGGGCGAATTCCAGCTGGTGCCCGGCGCGATCCTCAGCGCCGTGGCGGTGGCGGTGATCGGCTTCATCGTGCTGCGGGTGTTCAAGCGCTGGCTCTCGCGCAGCTACCTGCCGAGCACGCAGTTCGAGCCGGGCATGCAGAGCTCGATCACCACGCTGCTGGGCTACGTGGGCGGCATCCTGGTGGTGGCGTTCTCGCTGTCGGCGCTGGGCATCGGCATCGAGCGCATCGCGTGGGTGGCGAGCGCGCTGTCGGTGGGCATCGGTTTCGGCCTGCAGGCCATCGTGCAGAACTTCATCTCGGGGCTGATCCTGCTGGCCGAGCAGCCGGTGAAGGTCGGCGACTGGGTGGTGCTGGGCACCACCGAGGGCGACGTGCGGCGCATCAACGTGCGTGCCACCGAGATCCAGCTGGGCGACCGCTCGACGCTGATCGTGCCGAACTCGGAGTTCATCACCAAGACCGTGCGCAACATGACGCTGGCCAACGCCGAAGGCCGCGTGCTGATCCGCCTGCCCATGCCGCTGACCACCGACGCGCAGCGCGTGCGCGAGCTGATCCTCGAGGCCTGCCGCGCGCACGAGGGCGTGCTGGAAACGCCGGCGCCCTCGCTCACGCTCGAAGGCATCGAGAACGGGCTGCTGATCTTCCAGGCCATCGCCTACGTGCCGAGCCCCCGGCTGGCAGGCGGCGTGCGCAGCGACCTGCTGTTCACGATCCTCGACGCGCTCAAGCAGGCCGACCTGCCGCTGGCCACGCCCACGACGCTGGTGATGGCGGCGCCCGCGCCGGTGCTGCCCGCCGAGCCGTCGCCGGCGCCGGCCACGCCGGCGTCCCCGCTGCCGGGCACCACCAGCACCTGACGCGCCCGTCGCCCTATTCGAGCGGCAGCGCCCCCGTGCACTTGATCTCGTTCAGGCACACGCTGGAGCGCACCGCCGACACGCCCGGCATGTGCATCAGCGTGTGCATGAGGAACTGCGACAGCGCCTCCAGGTCGCGCGCGACCACCTTGAGCACGTAGTCGAAGTCGCCGGTCACCGAGTAGCACTCCAGGATCTGGCGCATGTCGGCGATCAGGTCCTGGAACTTGGGCAGCTCGTCGACATGGCCGCGCGCCATCGTGACGTGGATGAAGGCGATCACGCCCAGCCCGATGTGACGCGCGTTGAGCCGCGCGGCGTAGCCGCTGATCAGCCCCAGTTCCTCGAGCCGCCGGTGGCGCCGCAGGCACTGCGCGGGCGACAGCTGGGCCACCTCGGCCAGGTCCAGGTTGGACGCGCGACCGTGCGCCTGGAGGTGGTCCAGAATCCGCCGATCGGTCCGGTCGAGTTCGATGATCTGCAATTTCGTCTCTCCATATGCATCAAGGATGCAATTATGTTTCCTAAAGCGGGGAAAGCCCGAGGCATTCATGCACCTTAATTGTGCAAAGTACGATCTAGACTTCGACGCGCCCGGACGGCGTTGCGCCACGCCGGGCCGCTGAATTGCGCGCCCTGGTGCTTTGCCGGTGCCTTGCCGGCGGCTTCGAACGCACCCACACCCCTTTCCCCACCCGGAGACCCTTACGTGAAAAACGCTTTGCTTCGCACCCCCTTCAGCGCCGTGGCCCTGGCCCTCGGCGTGCTCGCCGCCGCACCGGCCCTGGCCGCCGACAAGTCGGTCGCCGTGACCGCCATCGTCGAGCACCCGGCGCTGGACGCCGTGCGCGACGGCGTGAAGGAAGAGCTGAAGGCCGCCGGCTACGAAGCGGGCAAGAACCTCAAGTTCACCTACCAGAGCGCCCAGGGCAACGTAGGCACCGCCGCCCAGATCGCCCGCAAGTACGTGGGCGATGCGCCCGACGTGATCGTCGCCATCGCCACGCCGTCGGCGCAGGCGACCGTGGCCGCCACCAAGACCATTCCCGTCGTGTACTCGGCCATCACCGACCCGGTGGCCGCCAAGCTGGTGAAGAACTGGGAGCCCTCGGGCACCAACGTGACCGGCGTGTCCGACCTGTCGCCGCTGGAGAAGCACATCGACCTGATCAAGAAGGTCGTGCCCACGGCCAAGCGCGTCGGCGTGATCTACAGCCCCGGCGAAGCCAACTCGGTGGCCATCGTCGAGTCGCTCAAGAAGGCCGCCTCGGCCGCCGGCATGACGGTGGTCGAAGCCGCCGCCGCGCGCACGGTCGACGTGCCCACCGCCGCCCAGAGCCTGGTCGGCAAGGCCGACGTGATCTACACGCCCACCGACAACAACGTGGTGTCGGCCTTCGAGGGCATCGTGAAGGTGGCCCAGCAGGCCAAGCTGCCCGTGGTGGCCGCCGACACCGCCACCGTCGAGCGCGGCGCCGTGGCCGCACTGGGCCTGAACTACACCGACATCGGCCGCCAGACCGGCAAGATCGTGGTGCGCATCCTCAAGGGCGAGAAGCCCGGCACCATCGCCTCGCAGACCAGCACCAACTTCGAGCTGGTGGTGAACCCCGGCGCGGCCAAGCTGCAGGGCGTGACCCTGTCGGACGCGCTGCTGAAGTCGGCGAAGGTCGTCAGCACCAAGTAAACGCCGCCCCGGCGGGCCTTCTGCTCCCGGCGCAGGCCGGGCGCCGGGGCCCGCCGACTGCGCTCCCGCCGGAAGCCCCCATGTCCCTCATTGCTTCGCTGGGCGCCATCGAGATCGGTCTGATTTTCGGACTGGTCGCGCTGGGCGTCTTCATGTCGTTTCGCATCATCAACTTTCCCGACCTCACGGTGGACGGCAGCTTTCCGCTGGGCGCCGCCGTGGCCGCGACGCTGATCGTCGCGGGCTGGAACCCCGCCGCCGCCACGGCCGTGGCCTGCGTGGCCGGTGCCGCCTCGGGCTGGCTCACGGCCTGGCTCAACGTCAAGCTGAAGATCATGCAGCTGCTCGCGAGCATCCTGGTGATGATCGCGCTGTACTCCATCAACCTGCGCGTGATGGGCAAGCCCAATGTGGCGCTCATCACCGAACCCACCGTGTTCAGCATGGTCAGCTTCGGCGGCATGCCCGAGCAGTGGGCCAAGCCGCTGCTGCTGCTGATCATCGTGATCGCCGCGAAGATCGTCGTCGACCTGTTCTTTGCCTCCGAAGCGGGCCTGGCGATGCGCGCCACCGGCGGCAACGCGCGCATGGCGCGGGCCCAGGGCATCTCGACCGATTTCCAGACCATGGCGGGCCTGGCGCTCTCCAATGCGCTGGTGGCGCTGGCCGGCGCGCTGTTCGCGCAGAGCCAGGGCACGGCCGACATCTCGATGGGTGTGGGCACGATCGTGATCGGCCTGGCCGCCGTGATCATCGGCGAGACCCTGCTGCCCGCGCGCAGCATGGTCATCACCACGCTGGCCTGCGTGCTGGGTGCGCTGCTGTACCGCTTCTTCATCGCGATGGCGCTGAACACCGACTTCATGGGCCTGCAGGCGCAGGACCTGAACCTGGTCACCGCCGTGCTCGTGGCGTTCGCGCTGCTGGTGCCCGCCTACAAGCGCAAGCTGGGCGGACTCTTCAAGGGGAAGAACTGATGCTGCGCGCCCAACAACTCGAAATCACCTTCAACCCGGGCACGCCGATCGAAAACCGCGTGCTGCGCGGCCTGAGCCTGGACATTCCGACCGGCCAGTTCGTCACCGTGATCGGCTCCAACGGTGCGGGCAAGTCGACCTTCCTCAATGCGATCAGCGGTGACCTGATGGTCGACAAGGGTCGCCTGGAGATCGACGGCAAGGACGTGACCCGCCTGAACGCCTGGCAGCGCTCGGGCATGGTGGCCCGCGTGTTCCAGGACCCGATGGCCGGCACCTGCGAGGCGCTGACCATCGAGGAAAACATGGCGCTGGCGTGGAAGCGCGGCGAGCGCAGGGGCTTCGGCTTCTCGCTCAACCGCAACCTGCGCGAGCTGTTCCGCGAGAAGCTGTCGATCCTGAAGCTGGGCCTCGAAAACCGGCTGGCCGACCGCATCGGCCTGCTCTCGGGCGGCCAGCGCCAGGCCGTGAGCCTGCTGATGGCCTCGCTGCGGCCCTCGCGCATCCTGCTGCTGGACGAGCACACGGCCGCGCTCGACCCGAAGACCGCGGCCTTCGTGCTGGAGCTCACCGCCAAGATCGTCGAAGGCAGCCAGCTCACCGCCATGATGGTCACGCACAGCATGCGCCAGGCGCTGGACTACGGCACGCGCACCGTGATGCTGCACGAGGGCCAGGTCATCCTCGACGTGGCCGGCAACCAGCGCGCGGGCCTGGACGTGCCCGACCTGCTGCGCATGTTCGAGCAGACGCGCGGCGAGAAGCTGGACGACGACAAGCTGCTGCTGGCCTGATGGACGCGGCGGCTCCTCTTCTGCTCGTGCGCGACATGCGCGCGGACGACCTCGACGCGGTGCTGGCGATCCAGCTCGCCTGCTACGGCGCGGGGTTCGTGGAGGACGGCGTGCTCATCGCGCGGCGGCTGGCAGCCTCGCCGCACACCGGCTGGGTGGCCGAGCACGGCGGTGCCGTGCGGGCCTACCTGGCGGCCTACCCCTCGCAGCGCGGCAAGCTCACGCCGTTGCACGGCGATTTCGAGGTGGCGCCCGACGCCGACGCGCTCTACCTGCACGACCTGGCCGTGCACCCCGAGGCCTCGGGGCTGGGCCTGGGGCCGCGCCTCGTGCGCCATGCCTGGGCGCACGCGCTGCGCGCGGGCTGGCGGCATTCGACGCTGGTGTCGGTGCAGGCTTCGGTCGGGTTCTGGGAACGCCAGGGCTATGCGGCCACGGTGCCGGCCGATGACGCGCAGCAGGCCCGGCTGGCGACCTACCCCGGGGACTCGGTCTACATGGCCCGCCGGCTGGACTGAGGCCGGCTCAGCGGCCCCAGCCACGCATCGCGATCCACTGCACGGTGCCGCAGACCGCCGCCAACGCGGCATAGGTGGCCATGGAGCCGTCGCGGCCCGTGAGGATCAGCCCGGCCAGCGAGGTCAGCAGGCCAGCCCCGAAGGTGATCGCCCATTGCTTCCACCAGTGCGGAATGCCGGTGCGCGGGCCGCCGAGGAAGCGCCCGACCGCCACCAGCACCAGGGCGATGAAGGCCGCCGGTGCCGCAAAATTAAGCAGATGATTGAAGAGATCCAGAAGGTCCATGAGGGGGCCACGAGTGGGCGCGGGGCCATGTGGCGAAGCGTATGGCTGTCATAGGGAAAGCCATTTGCCCCTCGGCAAACCTCGCCCGGCTGCTGATTTTATAATCATGGACATGTCAGTCTGGGCTCTCGGCTTGAACCACACGACCGCGCCGCTCGATCTGCGCGGTCGTTTCGCGTTCGCGCTCGACCAGATCGCCCCGACGCTGCACAGCCTGCGCAGTTCTTTCGCCGGCAACAGCAGCCACCCACAGGTCGAGGCCGCGATCATCTCGACCTGCAACCGCACCGAGATTTATTGCGCCTCCGAGCACATCGCGCTCGACCACACCTTCGGCTGGCTGGCCCAGAGCGGCGGCGTGGCCCCTGCCCTGCTGCGCTCGCACGCCTACACCCTGCACGACGACGAAGCCGCGCGCCATGCCTTCCGCGTGGCCAGCGGGCTCGACTCGATGGTGCTCGGCGAGGCCCAGATCCTGGGCCAGATGAAAGACGCCGTGCGCGCGGCCGAAACCGCCGGCGCGCTCGGCAGCACGCTCAACCAGCTGTTCCAGCGCTCGTTCGCGGTCGCCAAGGAAGTGCGCACCGCCACCGAGATCGGCGCCCATTCGATCAGCATGGCCGCCGCCGCCGTGCGCCTGGCCGGCCAGCTGTTCGAAGACCTGCGCAAGACCCGCGTGCTGTTCGTCGGCGCGGGCGAAATGATCGACCTCGCGGCCACGCACTTCGCGGCCAAGGAGCCCAAGGCCATCGCCATCGCCAACCGCACGCTGGAGCGCGGCGAAAAGCTCGCTTCGCGCTTCGGCGGCGAAGCCATGCGGCTGGCCGACCTGCCGGCGCGGCTGGCCGAGTTCGACATCGTCATCAGCTGCACCGCGAGCACGCTGCCGATCATCGGCCTGGGCGCCGTGGAGCGCGCGCTCAAGGCACGCAAGCACCGCCCGATGTTCATGGTCGACCTGGCCGTGCCGCGCGACATCGAACCCGAGGTGAAGGCCCTCGAAGACATCTACCTGTACACCGTGGACGACCTCGCCCAGGTCGTGCAGCAGGGCCAGGCCAACCGCCAGGCCGCCGTGGCGCAGGCCGAAGTCATCATCGACGCCGGCGTGCAGAGCTTCATGCACTGGCTGGGCCAGCGCGGCACCGTGCCGCTGATCCAGCAGCTCAACGCGCAGGCCGACGAATGGCGCGCCGCCGAGATGGCCCGTGCGCGCAAGCTGCTCGCCAAGGGCGAATCGATTGATGCGGTGCTCGAGGCCATGTCGCGCGGCCTCACGCAGAAGATGATGCACGGCGCCATGGCCGAGCTGCACGCGGGCGATGCCGCCTCGCGCGAACAGACGGCGCAGACGCTGTCGCGCCTGTTCCTGCGCAAAGAGCGTTAGCGACGACGCGCGTCGATGGCCCCGCTCGCCGCGCGGGCCGCGGTCTCCATGCGCCCTGCCGCTGCACTGCGGCGTTCCCCTCCCCATTTTTCGAGCCCCTTCCGTCGTGAAATCTTTTCTGCGCCACCAACTCGAACGCTACGTCCAACGCCTGGGCGAGCTCGACTTCCTGCTCTCGCGCGAAGACATCATGAGCGACATGGCGCAGTACCGCACCATCTCGCGCGAGCATGCCGAGGTCACGCAGATCGCCGGCCGCTACGAGCGCTTCAAGCAGCGCGAAGCCGACATCGCGGGCGCCCAGGAGATGCTCGACGACCCCGACATGGCCGAGATGGCTAAAGAAGAAATCGCCGGCGCCGAGGCCGAGCTGGTGCAGCTCGAGGACGAGCTGCAACGCCTGCTGCTGCCCAAGGACCCCGACGACGCGCGCAACGCCTTCATGGAAATCCGCGCGGGCACGGGCGGCGACGAGTCGGCGCTGTTCGCAGGCGACCTGCTGCGCATGTACACGCGCTACTGCGAGCGCGCCGGCTGGCGCTGCGAGGTGGTGAGCGAAAGCGAGAGCGAACTCGGCGGCTACAAGGAAGTGGTGATCCGCATCGTCGGCGACGACGTGTTCGGCCACCTGCGCTTCGAGTCGGGCGGCCACCGCGTGCAGCGCGTGCCGGCCACCGAGACGCAGGGCCGCATCCACACCAGCGCCTGCACGGTTGCCGTGCTGGCCGAGCCCGACGAGACCGTGGCGGTGCAGATCAACCCGGCCGACCTGCGCATCGACACCTACCGCGCCAGCGGCGCGGGCGGCCAGCACATCAACAAGACCGACTCGGCCGTGCGCATCACGCACATCCCGACCGGCATCGTGGCCGAGTGCCAGGACGATCGCAGCCAGCACCGCAACAAGGCCAAGGCGCTGCAGGTGCTGTCGGCGCGCATCCAGGAGAAGGAGCGCAGCGAGCGCGCCGCCAAGGACGCCGCCATGCGCAAGGGCCTGATCGGCAGCGGCGACCGCTCGGACCGCATCCGCACCTACAACTTCCCGCAGGGCCGGCTCACCGACCACCGCATCAACCTCACGCTCTACAAGCTGCTGGCCATCATGGAAGGCGACCTGGGCGACGTGCTCGAGGCGCTGCGCGCCGCGCGCGAGGCCGAGCAGCTGGCCGAACTCGAATCGAGCCTGCCCGCGTGATGACCGACACCACCGCACCGTCCACCGTGGCGCAGGCGCTGGCCGCGGCCATGGCCCTGGGCATCGATCGCCTGGACGCCCAGCTGCTGCTGCTGCATGCGCTGGGCCGCCCCGTGAACGACCGCGCCTGGCTGCTCGCGCACGACACCGACCCGTTTCCCGGCGAGGCCTGGCCCGCGTTCGCGCGCCAGCTGTCGCGCCGCACGGCGGGCGAGCCGGTCGCCTACCTGCTGGGCGAGAAGGAATTCCACGGTCTGCAGCTGCAGGTCGATGCCCGCGTGCTGGTACCGCGCCCCGACACCGAAACGCTGGTCGAGTGGGCCCTGGCCTGCCTTGCCGCTCCGGACGGCCGTCCGGCCCCGCGCGTGCTCGATCTCGGTACGGGCAGCGGCGCGATCGCACTGGCGCTGCAGCATGCGCGCCCCGACGCGCAGGTCGACGCGGTCGATGCCAGCGCCGACGCCCTCGCGGTGGCCCGGGCCAACGCCCAGCGCCTGGGCCTGCCGGTGCGCTTCACCGAATCGAGCTGGCTCGACGGCGCCGCCGACGGCTACGCGGTCATCGCCAGCAACCCGCCGTACATCGCCGCCGGCGACCCGCACTTGCCCGCGCTGCGCCATGAGCCGACCCGCGCGCTGGTCGCGGGCGCCGACGGCCTCGACGACATCCGCCAGATCGTGCGCGACGCCCCGGCCCACCTGGCCGACGGCGGCTGGCTGCTGCTGGAGCACGGCCACGACCAGGCCGAGGCGGTGCGCCAGCTGCTGGCCGAACGCGGTTTTGCCGAGGTGCAAAGCCGTGACGACCTCGCCGGCATCGCGCGCTGCTCCGGCGGCATCTGGCGCACGGTGAAATAATCCCCCCAGCCCACTTTTCTTCAGGAGTCCCCATGTCCGACGCTCAACAACGCATCGACGACCTCGTCAAGTCCAACGAACTCGTGCTCTTCATGAAGGGCAACGCCAGCTTCCCGATGTGCGGTTTCTCGGGCCGCGCCATCCAGATCCTCAAGGCCGTGGGCGTCGACACCAAGACGCTCAAGACCGTCAACGTGCTCGAAGACGACGGCATCCGCCAGGGCATCAAGGAATACAGCAACTGGCCCACCATCCCCCAGCTCTACGTGAAGGGCGAATTCGTGGGCGGCTCCGACATCATGATGGAGATGTACGAGTCGGGCGAGCTGCAGCAGGTGATCGGCGGCGGCGCGTCCGCCTGAGCCTTCCGCTCCCCGTTTGACGGGCGCCGCGCCCCGCGCGCGCCCGAACCCGGTGCCAGTCATGGCACCATGGCGGTCTACGACGTGCCGCCATGACTCTCACCCAAAGCCTGCTCATCATCGCGCTGCTGATCGCGATGAGCGCCTTCTTCTCCCTCGCCGAAATCTGCCTGGCCGCCTCGCGCCGCCTGCGTCTGCGCCAGATGGCCGACGAGGGCGATCCGCGCGCGGAAAAAGTGCTGCGCGTGCAGGAGCAGCCGGGCCACTACTTCACCGTGGTGCAGATCGGCCTGAACGCCGTGGCGATCCTCGGCGGTGTGGTGGGCGAAGGCTCGTTGAGCCCGTATTTCGCCCGCTTCTTCGAGAACTGGCTCAGCGTGGAGGTGGCGGCCAACATCGCCTTCCTGTGCTCGTTCGTGATCGTGATCGCGGTGTTCCTGGTGTTCGCCGACCTGTTCCCCAAGCGCCTGGGCATGAGCGCGCCTGAACGGCTCGCGGTGCGCATCGTCGGGCCGATGCTGCTGCTGATCACCGCCTTCAAGCCGCTGGTGTGGTTCTTCACGCGCGCGACCGACCTGCTGTTCAAGGTGCTGGGCATGCCGATGGCACGCGACGACAAGATCACCTCGGCCGACATCCTGGCCATGACCGAGGCCGGTGCGCAGGCCGGCGTGCTGGCGGCGCGCGAGCAGCAGGTGATCGCCAACGTGTTCGAGCTCGACACGCGCCTCGTCAGCAGCGTGATGACCGCGCGCGAGAGCATCGCCTGGTTTTTGCACGACGACCCCGAGTCGGTGCTGCGCGCGCGCATCGTGGCCGAGCCCTATTCCGCCTACCCGGTGTGCGACGGCGACATCGACCACGTGCTGGGCTACGTGGATGCCAAGGACATGTTCCAGCGCGTGCTCAGCGGCCAGCCGCTGGCCTTCGACCAGGGCCTGACGCTGCACAAGGCGCTGGTGATTCCCGACCGGCTCTCGCTCACCGAGGTGCTCGAGCAGTTCCAGCAGGCGCACGAAGACTTCGCGATCATCGTCAACGAGTACAGCCTGGTGGTGGGCGTGATCACGCTCAACGACGTGATGAGCACGGTGATGGGCGACCTGGTGTCGACCTCGACGCCCGAGGAAGAGCAGATCGTGAAGCGCGACGAAAACTCGTGGCTGATCGACGGCATCACGCCCATCCAGGACGTGCAGCGCGCGCTGCACATCGACGAGCTGCCGCATGCCGAGGAGTACGAAACGCTGGCGGGCTTCCTGATGGTGATGCTGCGTCGCGTGCCCAAGCGCACGGACAGCGTGACCTGGGGCGGCTACACCTTCGAGGTGATGGACGTCGACAGCTACCGCATCGACCAGGTGATGGTCACCAAGGGCTCGGCGACCGCCAAGGCCGTGGTCGCCGACTGAGCAACTGCGGCTGCCTTCAGGCCGCCGAGCGGTCCCTGTCGACGTAAGCCCACAGCCGCTGGTTCGCGAACACCGCGTTCGGGTACGGCGCGCGGCCCCGGCTGCCGTTGTAGCGGCCCAGCGTCATGAACAGGTCGCCCTTCTCGCGGTCGAGGTAGTGGCGCAGGATCACGCAGCCGAAGCGCAGGTTGGTCTGCATGTGGAACAGCTTGGCCGAATCGCTGTCGCCGATCACGCGAGTCCAGAAGGGCATCACCTGCATGTAGCCGCGCGCGCCGGCGCTGGAGACCGCGAACTTGCGGAAGTTGCTCTCGACCTGGATCAGGCCCAGCACCAGGCTCACGTCGAGCCCCGAGCGCTTGGCCTCGTACCAGACGGTCTGGAGGAACTCGATGCGCGTGGCCGGGTCGGCGACCTTCTTGCGCAGGCGCTCGCTCATCTCGCCGAGCCACCGCAGGTACGCGAGGCGGGCCTCGGTGTCGGCGAACTGCGGCACCGGCGGCGCCTTGTTGTGGATGGCCGAGCTCAGCGCGGTGCGCACCGAGTCGATCAGCGGCTCTTCGATCTGCGCGCCGGCCCAGGCCACCTGGGGCAGTGCCAGCGTCGTCAGGGCGCCTGCCGCAACGCTGCCCAGCAGGCAGCTGCGTCGCGAAAGGCCCCCCGCCACGCTCATGCCGCGAGCTTGCCGGCGATGAAGTCGGCGATGCCGGCCGCGGGCACCTTGGTGGCGGCGGTGTCGCGCCGGCCCTGGTACTCGAGCTGGCCTTCCTTGAGGCCGCGGTCGGAGATGACGACGCGGTGCGGCACGCCGATCAGCTCCCAGTCGGCGAACATCGCGCCCGGGCGCTCGCCACGGTCGTCCAGCAGCACGTCGACGCCCTTGGCCAGCAGTTCTTCGTAGAGCGCTTCGGCCGCGACCTTGACCTCGGGGCTGCGGTCCATGCCGATCGGGCAGACCACCACCGTGAACGGCGCCAGCGCGTCGGGCCAGATGATGCCGCGCTCGTCGTGGTTCTGTTCGATGGCGGCGGCCGGCAGGCGGGTGATGCCAATGCCGTAGCAGCCCATCTCGAGGAACTGCGGCTTGCCGCCTTCGTCGAGGTAGGTGGCGTTCATGTCCTTGCTGTACTTGGTGCCAAGCACGAAGACGTGGCCCACCTCAATGCCGCGCTCGATGGCCAGCACGCCCTTGCCGTCGGGCGAGGCGTCGCCGGCGACCACGTTGCGCAGGTCGGCGACCAGGTCGGGCTCGGGCAGGTCGCGGCCCCAGTTGACGCCGGTCATGTGGAAGTCGACTTCGTTAGCGCCGGTGATCCAGTCGGCCAGCACGGCGGCCTCGCGGTCGGCCACGAGCTTGACGGGCTTCTTGAGGTTCAGCGGGCCGAGGTAGCCCGGCTTGCAGCCGAAGTGCTCGTCGATCTCGGCGGTGGTGGCAAAGCGGAAGCCCTTGTCCAGGCCGGGCAGCTTGCTGACCTTGATCTCGTTCATGTCGTGGTCGCCGCGCAGCAGCAGCAGCCAGATCTGCGCGCCCTGGATGTTGCCGGCCGCGTCGAGGACGTCGGTGGCCAGCACCAGCGACTTGACCGTGGTGGCCAGCGGCACGCCGAGCAGTTCGGCCACGTCGGCGCAGGTGCTCTTGCCGGGCGTGGGCGTCTTCTCGAGCGCGTTGGCGGCGGCGGGACGCGGGCCGGCCGGGGCCAGCGCCTCGGCCTTTTCCATGTTGGCGGCGTAATTGCTGTCGGGGCAGTAGACGATGGCGTCTTCGCCGGTGGCGGCGATCACCTGGAACTCTTCGCTCAGGTCGCCGCCGATGGCGCCGCTGTCGGCCGCCACCGCGCGGTAGCGCAGACCGAAGCGGTCGAAGATGTTGCGGTAGGCCTGGGCCATCACCTGGTAGCTGGCCTTGGCCGCGTCGAGGTCGCGGTCGAAGCTGTAGGCGTCCTTCATGATGAACTCGCGCCCGCGCATCAGGCCGAAGCGCGGACGGCGCTCGTCGCGGAACTTGGTCTGGATCTGGTAGAAATTCTTCGGCAGCTGCTTGTAGCTGCGGATTTCCTGGCGCGCAATGTCGGTCACCACCTCTTCGCTGGTGGGCTGGATCACGAAGTCGCGGTCGTGGCGGTCCTTGATGCGCAGCAGCTCGGGGCCCATCTTGTCGAAGCGACCGGTCTCCTGCCAGAACTCGGCCGGCTGCACCACGGGCATCGTGAGCTCGACGGCGCCGGCGCGGTTCATTTCCTCGCGCACGATCGCTTCGACCTTGCGGATCACGCGCAGGCCCATGGGCATGTACGTGTAGATGCCCGTGCCGAGCTTCTTGATCATGCCGGCCCGCATCATGAGGCGGTGGCTCGCGACCTCGGCGTCAGCGGGCGCTTCCTTCAGGGTGGAGACAAAGAATCGGGAAGCTTTCATCGGGATCGCGCAGGTGGGTTCGAAGTGAGGAGGGAGACAGGCACCCCGGAGAGACCCTGAGAGCCCGGAACCGGTCGCTTGCCGAGTGCAACCCGGCATGCATAATCGACTCAGTTCAAAAATTGGGGTTTGATTATGCTCGACCGGGACGGCTTCAGGCCCAACGTCGGCATCATCCTGCTCAACCAGAGAAACCAGGTTTTCTGGGGCAAGCGCATACGCACGCATTCCTGGCAGTTTCCGCAAGGCGGCATCGACCGTGGCGAAAGTCCCGAGCAAGCCATGTTCCGGGAACTGCACGAGGAAGTCGGGCTCCACCCGGAGCATGTGCGCATCGTGGCCCGTACCCGCGACTGGTTGCGCTACGAGGTGCCGGATCGGTTCATCCGCCGTGACGCACGGGGCCACTACAAAGGCCAGAAGCAGATCTGGTATCTGCTGCAACTTGTCGGCCACGACTGGGATCTCAACCTGCGTGCCACCGACCATCCCGAATTCGACGCCTGGCGCTGGCACGACTACTGGGTCCCGCTCGACGTGGTCGTCGAGTTCAAGCGCGGCGTCTACGAGATGGCGCTTACCGAGCTTGCTCGCTACCTGCCCCGGCAGGATTTCCGCAACCGCTTCCTGCGCAGCAACGTGCGCGCCCGAGAATTCGAGCGCCACACGCTGGACCATGGAGCACCTGCGGGCCTCGACCTGCCGCCCGGCGGCAGCTTCGACCCGCATCCCGACATTCCTTCTGCGAGCGATGAACCTCCTCCCAAGAACAGCGCGCCCTCTTCTTTCCCGACGCCACGCTGAGCGTGCGCTCGTCATCGCCTGCGTCAGCCTGCTGGCCGCCTGCGCCTCCCGCGGCTACGACACCGACAACCCCGACTGGGCCCAGGCCGGCATGCCACCGGCGCCCAAGAGCACCGAGCAGGACAAGGAGTGGGAAGAAACTGCGGTGCCGCCGCCGCCCGCCTTCAGCGAAAGCCGTCTGCTGCCGATCGCGATGCCGCCCTACATGACGCTGAAGTTCGGCGTTGATCCGAACACCATCGCCATCACGAAGGACGGCATCGTGCGCTACGTGGTGGTGGCACAGAACCGGGCCGGCGGTGCCGTCAATGCGTTCTACGAAGGCGTGCGCTGCTCGACGGCGGAAATGAAGAGCTATGCCCGCTACAACAACGGCGCCTGGCAGGAAACGAAGTCGCCCGAGTGGAAGCGCGTGAGGGACATGAACTCCAGCTACGTGCCGGCGCTGGCGTCGCAGGGCCTGTGCCGCGGCAACGCGCCGCGCAGCTCGGTCAACGAGATGGTGCAGAACATCCGCAACCCGCTGCGCGAACTGCCGTGAACCGGCGGCGGGGCATTGCGCCCCGCCCAGCAGGTCAACCGGGCATCAGCACCATGTTGTCGCGGTGCACCATCTCCGGCTCGGCCGCGTAGCCCAGCAGCCGCTCGAACTCGGCCGACGGCTTGCGGCACAGCAGCCGGGCCTCCACGCTCGAATAGTTGGCCAGCCCGCGGGCCAGCTCGACGCCGTCGACATCGCGCACCGCGATCACGTCGCCGCGCGAGAACTCACCCGACACGCCCGTCATGCCGATCGGCAGCAGGCTCTTGCCTTCGCCGCGCACCTTCGCAGCCGCACCGGCATCGACGATGACGGCACCGCGCAGCTGCAGGTGATCGGCCATCCAGCGCTTGCGCGCCTGATGCTTGGCGGTCTGCGCCACCAGCAGCGTGCCGATGGATTCGCCGCGCGTGAGCCGCAGCAGCGCGTCGGCTTCGCGGCCCCAGGCGATGACCGTGGAAGCACCGGAGCCCGCCGCGCGCTTGGCCGCGAGGATCTTGGTGATCATGCCGCCCCGCCCGATGCTCGAGCCGGCGCCGCCTGCCATGGCTTCGAGCGCCGGATCGCCTGCGGCAGCTTCGTGCACGAATTTCGCGTCGGGGTCCTTGCGCGGGTCGGCCGTGTACAGGCCCTTCTGGTCGGTCAGGATGATCAGGGCATCAGCTTCGACCAGGTTGGCGACCAGGGCGCCGAGCGTGTCGTTGTCGCCGAACTTGATCTCGTCGTTGACCACCGTGTCGTTCTCGTTGATCACCGGCACCACGCCCAGGCGCAGCAGCGTGACCAGGGTCGAGCGTGCATTGAGGTAGCGCTCGCGGTCCGCGAGATCGGCGTGCGTCAGCAGCACCTGCGCACTGCCGATCTGGTTCTCGCGCAGCTTGGTCTCGTACATCTGGGCCAGGCCCATCTGCCCGACGGCTGCCGCCGCCTGAAGCTCGTGCACTTCGTGCGGACGGGTCTTCCAGCCCAGGCGCTTCATGCCCTCGGCGATCGCGCCGCTCGACACCATGACCACTTCGCGCCCGTCGCGCACCAGCTCGGCCAGTTGCCGGCACCACTCGCCGATGGCACCTTCGTCGAGGCCGCGCCCCTCGTTGGTCACGAGGCTGGAGCCCACCTTGACGACGATACGGCGGGCATCCCGCAAGGCAGTGGAACCGGAATTCGAGGTCATGAAGAAAGAAGGCGTGTTTCAGGAATGCAGCCTGCGCTGCTTGCTATCCATTTTGCAGCACCGAAGGTGCCGCGACGCCCTCAGTTTCCTTCGGGCGGCAGCGGAACGAAGCGCGGATCGACCACGACGGTTTCGTGCTCGGCCACCTGCTGCGCCTTGACCTGCTGGTACACGGCCTTGATCAGGTGCTCGCAGCCTTCGCGCGTGAGCGCCGAGATCTCGAAGACCGGGCCCTTGAAGCGCAAGCGCTTGACGAAGTCCTTGACGCGCGCGGCGCGCTCGTCGTCCGGCACCATGTCCAGCTTGTTCAGCACCAGCCAGCGCGGCTTCTCGTGCAGCGCCGCGTCGTACTTCTTGAGCTCGGCCACGAGCGCCTTGGCCTGGGCGACCGGATCGACGCTGTCGTCGAACGGCGCCATGTCGACCACGTGCAACAGCAGGCGGGTGCGCTGCAGGTGGCGCAGAAACAGGTGACCGAGGCCGGCGCCTTCCGAGGCGCCCTCGATCAGACCGGGCAGGTCGGCCACCACGAAGCTCTGCTCGGGGCCGACGCGCACGACACCGAGGTTCGGGTGCAGCGTGGTGAAGGGATAGTCGGCAATGCGCGGACGGGCGTTCGAAACGGCGCTGATCAGCGTCGATTTGCCGGCATTCGGCATGCCCAGCAGGCCCACGTCGGCCAGCACCTTGAGCTCGAGCTTGAGGCTCTTCTTCTCGCCGGGCCAGCCGGGCGTCTTCTGGCGCGGCGCACGGTTGATCGCGCTCTTGAAGCGCATGTTGCCGAAGCCGCCGTCGCCGCCCTTGGCGATGGTGATGACCTCGCCGTCCTTGAGCAGCTCGTACAACACCTCACCCGTTTCAGCGTCGGTGATGATCGTGCCGACGGGCATCTTGAGAACGATGTCGTCGCCGGCGGCGCCGAACATGTCGGAGCCCATGCCGTGCTCGCCGCGCTTGGCTTCGTGCCGGCGCGAGTAGCGGAAATCGACCAGGGTGTTGAGGTTCGAGTCGGCCACCGCGAACACGTGGCCGCCACGGCCGCCGTCGCCGCCGTTGGGGCCGCCGAACTCTTTGTACTTCTCATGACGGAACGACACGCAGCCGTTGCCGCCATCGCCCGCGGCGATGTCGATGAAGGCTTCGTCGACGAACTTCATGGGATGTCCAGTTTACAAATGAAGAAGCCCCGGCAATGCGGGGCCTCGGAAAGATCGAAGTGACTGCGGGGCTTAGGCCGCGGGCGTCACGTTGACCATATGCTTGTTCAGCGCACCCTTGTGACCGAACGACACGTGGCCGTCGACCAGGGCGAAGAGCGTGTGGTCCTTGCCCACGCCGACGTTCACGCCGGGGTGGAACTGGGTGCCGCGCTGGCGCACGATGATCGAGCCTGCGCTGATCAGTTCGCCGCCGAAGGCCTTCACGCCGAGCATCTTGGGCTTGGAATCGCGCCCGTTTCGCGTGGAGCCGCCGCCTTTTTTCTGTGCCATGGAATGTGCTCCTTAGCCGGCGATCGCGCCGATTTGCAATTCGGTGAACTGCTGGCGATGGCCTTGACGTTTTTGATAGTGCTTGCGACGGCGCATCTTGAAGATGCGAACCTTGTCGTGCAGGCCGTGCGACAGCACCGTGACTGTCACCGTTGCGCCGGACACCAGGGGCGTGCCAACCTTGATTTCAGCGCCGTTTCCGACAGCCAGAACCTGGTCGATCACGATTTCCTGGCCTACGTCCGCAGCAATCTGTTCTACTTTAATTTTCTCGCCGGAAGCAACGCGATACTGCTTGCCGCCGGTTTTTATGACCGCGTACATGTAAACCTCTTAGAAATGAGTCTCCGCAGCGAATTCCGCAGAGCCCAAGATTATAGCGCGGTTTGCGAACACTCACCACCCCGACGCTGAGACGCTCCAGGGAATCGTGCACGGCTCCCTATAATTCGCGCGTTCCGGCCTCCAGGGCCGCCCTCATCCTCGCAGCGCCCCGCGCCTTCGCTTTGCCAGTTCCCGCCGCCGACACCTCCCCCACCGCCACCGTGCTGGACCTGATTGCCGGCGACATGGTCGAAGTCGACCGTGTGATCGCCCAACGCCTCAATACTGGCGTTCCGCTGGTCAGCCAGGTTTCGCAATACATCATCTCGGCCGGCGGCAAGCGGCTGCGGCCGGCGCTGCTGCTGCTCATGGCAGGCGCGCTCGGCTACACGGGCGAACAGCGCTTCAACTTGGCGGCCGTGGTGGAGTTCATCCACACCGCCACGCTGCTGCACGACGACGTGGTCGACGAATCGACCCTGCGCCGCGGCCGCGCCACCGCCAACGAATCCTTCGGCAACCCCGCCAGCGTGCTGGTGGGCGACTTCCTGTATTCGCGCGCCTTCCAGATGATGTTGGATGCAAACAACATGCGCATCATGCAGATCCTGGCCGAAGCGACCAACGTGATCGCGGAAGGCGAAGTGCTGCAACTGATGAACATGCACGACGCCTCGCTGGACGAAGCGGCGTACCTGCGCGTGATCCGCTCCAAGACCGCCAAGCTCTTCGAGGCGAGCACCCGCCTGGCGGCCGTGCTGGCCGGCACGACGCCCGAAGTCGAAGAAGCCTGCGCCACCTACGGACAGGCGCTGGGTACGGCCTTCCAGGTGATCGACGATGTGCTCGACTACGCAGGCGATGCGCAGGAAACCGGAAAGAACGTCGGCGACGACCTGCGTGAAGGCAAGACAACCTTGCCGTTGATCTTCGCCATGCAGCGCGGCACTCCTGAGCAAAGCGCACTGGTGCGCGCCGCGATCGAGGCCGGCGACACCGCGCAGCTGGGGAAAATCGTCGAGATCGTTCGCGAAACCGGCGCGCTGGAAGCTTCGCGCGCAGCCGCTGCAGCAGAGGCCGAACGCGCAATTCATGCATTGCGCGACCTTCCGTCGAATTTGCACGCTTCAGGTTTGCTACAATTAGCGGCTCAGTTGCTTGAGCGACGTGCCTGAAACACCTCCACAGAGTTGGCATCTAGGACGAGTTCTTTTTCTTGCAACCAATCGGGGTGTAGCTTAGCCTGGTAGAGCGCTACGTTCGGGACGTAGAGGCCGGAGGTTCGAATCCTCTCACCCCGACCAGTTTTTCTCGACTGGTCCAGTTAATGTCAGTCCCTGTTGCTGTGTAACGATTTACAGCACAGGCGTGTTCAGCGATGATCGTGAAGCACTTTTTCACATCTTTTGCATTCGCTGAATGGCCGCTGCCGAAATTCCCGTTAAAGAAACTACGCAGATCGCCCTTCCCGGCCTGGCGCGCGCCCTCGTGTCGGCTGGCAAGCTCGCGGCGAAGACAGCCGAAGACATCTATCAGAAGTCGCTGAGCGGCCGCACCAGCTTCATCGCCGAACTGACCGGCACCGGCGCCGTTTCGGCTGCGGACCTCGCCCACACCCTCTCAAGCGCCTTCGGCGCCCCGCTGCTCGACCTCGATGCCATCGATCACCAGCGCCTGCCCAAGGACCTGCTCGATCCGAAGCTCTGCCATGCGTACCGCATCGTCGTTCTCAGCAAGCGCAACAACCGCCTGATCGTCGCGACGGCCGACCCGTCGGACCAGCAAGCCGCGGAGAAAATCAAGTTCGCGTCGCAGATGGGCGTGGACTGGGTCATCGCGGAGTACGACAAGCTCTCGCGCATGATCGAAGCCGCCGCAGCCAGCGCTGCGGAAACGATCAACAGCATCGTCGGCACCGAGTTCGAGTTCGACGACGTCACGGCCGACACCTCGGGCGACGCCAACGAACAGGCCATCGCCGAGGTCGAAGACGCACCCGTGGTGCGCTTCCTGCACAAGATGCTGCTCGACGCAGTGAGCATGCGGGCCTCGGACATTCACTTCGAGCCTTACGAACACCATTACCGGGTGCGCTTCCGGGTCGATGGCGAGCTGCGCGAAATCGCCAGTCCGCCCACGGTCATCAAGGACAAGCTGGCCTCGCGCATCAAGGTCATTTCGCGGCTCGACATCTCGGAAAAACGCGTGCCGCAAGACGGCCGCATGAAGCTCAAGATCGGCCCCGACCGCGTGATCGACTTCCGCGTGAGCACGCTGCCCACGCTGTTCGGCGAGAAGATCGTCGTGCGTATCCTGGACCCGAGCAGCGCGCGCATGGGCATCGACGCCCTGGGCTATGACGCCGACGAGAAAGAACGACTCCTCCACGCCATCGGCCGCCCCTATGGCATGGTGCTGGTGACCGGCCCCACGGGTTCGGGCAAGACCGTGTCGCTCTACACCTGCCTGAACCTGCTCAACCAGCCGGGCGTCAACATCGCGACGGCGGAAGACCCGTCGGAAATCAACCTGCCCGGCGTCAACCAGGTCAACGTCAACGAGAAGGCCGGCCTCACTTTCGCGGCCGCGCTGCGCGCCTTCCTGCGGCAGGATCCCGACATCATCATGGTCGGCGAAATCCGCGACCTCGAAACCGCCGACATCTCGATCAAGGCCGCGCAAACGGGCCACCTGGTGCTGTCGACGCTGCACACCAACGACGCCCCGACCACGCTCACGCGCATGCGCAACATGGGCATCGCGCCGTTCAATATCGCGTCGAGCGTGATCCTGATCACCGCGCAACGCCTCGCGCGCCGGCTGTGCATGCTGTGCCGCGCACCGATCGACATCCCGCGCGAAGCCCTGCTCGATGCCGGCTTCAAAGAGGAAGACATCAACGGCACCTGGAAGCCCTACCGCCCGGTCGGCTGCGCCGCCTGCAGCGGTGGCTACAAAGGCCGGGTCGGCATCTACCAGGTGATGCCGATTTCGGAGGCCATCCAGGAAATCATCCTGCGCGACGGCAGCGCGCTGGACATCGCGAACCAATCCGAAGCCGAAGGCGTGCGCTCGCTGCGCCAGTCCGGCCTTCGCAAAGTCATGCAGGGTCTCACTTCACTCGAAGAAGTCGTCGCCTGTACCAACCTATAACGAACACACTGAACACCGGAGATCGAATGGCAACAGTGGCATCCTCCCGCTCCCAGGTCACGCACAAGGAATTCGTCTTCGAATGGGAAGGCAAGGACCGCAACGGCAAGCTGGTGCGCGGCGAACTTCGCGCCGCCGGGGAGAACCAGGTGCAGGCGGCCTTGCGTCGCCAGGGCGTGCTGGCCTCCAAGATCAAGAAGCGCCGCATGCGCTCGGGCAAGAAAATCAAGCCCAAGGACATCGCGATCTTCACGCGCCAGCTCGCGACCATGATGAAGGCCGGCGTGCCGCTGCTGCAGTCCTTCGACATCGTCGGCCGCGGCAACGCGAACCCGAGCGTCGCCAAATTGCTGAACGATGTCCGCAGCGATGTCGAGACCGGCACCTCGCTGTCGGCCGCTTTTCGCAAGTTTCCGAAGTACTTCGACAACCTGTACTGCAACCTTGTGGAGGCCGGTGAGGCTGCCGGCATTCTGGAAGAATTGCTGGACCGTCTCGCGACCTACATGGAGAAGACCGAGGCGATCAAGTCGAAGATCAAGTCGGCATTGATGTACCCGACCTCGGTGGTCGTCGTCGCCTTCGTGGTGGTGGCCGTCATCATGATCTTCGTGATCCCCGCGTTCAAGGAGGTGTTCACCTCATTCGGCGCCGATTTGCCTGCGCCGACGTTGTTTGTCATGGCGATCAGCGAGTTTTTTGTTTCCTATTGGTGGCTGATCTTCAGCGTGCTCGGCGGCGGCATTTATTTCTTCCTTCAAGCTTGGAAACGCAACGAACGCGTCCAGAAGGTCATGGATCGCCTGCTGCTGCGCCTCCCGGTTTTCGGCACTCTGATCGAGAAATCCTGCATCGCCCGCTGGACCCGCACGCTCGCGACCATGTTCGCAGCCGGCGTACCGCTGGTGGAGGCGCTCGACTCCGTGGGCGGCGCGTCGGGCAACTCGGTGTACGGTGACGCCACCGCCAAGATCCAGCAGGAGGTCTCGACCGGTACCAGCCTCACGGCCGCCATGACCAACGTCAACCTGTTCCCTTCGATGGTGATCCAAATGACGGCCATCGGCGAGGAGTCGGGCTCGATCGATCACATGCTCAGCAAGGCCGCCGACTTCTACGAATCCGAAGTCGACGACATGGTGGCCGGCCTCTCCAGCCTGATGGAACCCATCATCATCGTGTTCCTGGGCGTCATCATCGGCGGCATCGTGGTGTCGATGTACCTGCCCATCTTCAAGCTCGGCCAGGTCGTCTGATGCTGGTGTCCCAAGGGTTCGACACCGCATTGGCCGGTGTGCTGGGGCTATTGATCGGCAGTTTCCTCAACGTGGTGATCTACCGCACCCCGGTCATGATGTACCGCGGCTGGCTGGGCGATGCGGTCGCCAATCTCATGTCGTCGAAGGACATGCCTTCGCTCTGGTCGCTGGTCTTCGGCCCGAAGGCCGTGCCACCCGCAGGCCTCGAGGCGGCCGCCGACAAGGCCGCCGAAGCGCTTGAGAAGCTCCCGCCTTTCGATCTCACGCGCCCCGCCTCGCGCTGCGGCACGTGCGGCCACAAGATCCGCTGGTACCAGAACATCCCCGTGCTCAGCTACCTCGTGCTGCGCGGCCGATGCGCCAGCTGCAAGACCTCGATCAGCCCCCGCTACCCGCTCGTCGAACTGATCACGGGCGCGCTGTTTGCCCTGTGCGCACACCGCTTCGGCATCACCCCCACGGGCGCGCTCTGGGCGGCCTTTGGCGCCGTGCTGATCTGCCAGTTCCTGATCGACTTCGACACCCAGTTCCTGCCCGACGCACTGAACTACCCGCTGCTCTGGCTCGGCCTGGTCGGTGCCGCCATGGGCTGGACCGGCGTCAGCCTGAACACCGCGGTCTGGGGTGCCGTGTTCGGCTACCTGAGCCTGTGGCTTGTGTACCATGCCTACCGCCTGGCCACAGGCAAAGAAGGCATGGGACATGGGGACTTCAAACTGCTCGCCGCTCTGGGCGCCTGGCTCGGCGCCGACTACCTCATTGCGATCATCCTCGTCTCCTCGGTGGTGGGCGCCGTGATCGGCCTCACGTTGCGCTTCGCCGGCAAGCTGGCCCACAAGGACATTCCCATCGCCTTCGGCCCCTTCCTGGCCGGCGCCGGCCTGATCTGCCTCGTGGCCGGTCCCGCCGTCGTCAAGCAGTGGATTCCCTTCGCCTTCCCTTTCGGGGCCCTGGCCCTTTGAGAACGACAGCGGCATGGCGGTGAAGCGCATCGGCCTGACCGGCGGCATCGGCAGCGGCAAGAGCACGGTCGCGTCGCTGCTGGTGGCCGAAGGCGCGGTGCTGGTCGATACCGACGCCATCGCACGCCGCATCGCGCAGTCCGGCGGCATCGCGATGCCCGCCATCGAGGCCGCATTCGGCCCTTCCGTCATCGCGCCCGACGGCAGCCTCGACCGGGCCGCCATGCGCCAGCTGGTGTTTGCCGACGCGGGCGCCAAGGCCCGCCTCGAAGCGATCCTGCACCCGCTGATCGGCACCGAGACGCAACGCCAGGCCGCCGCGGCAGGCGACGATGCCGTCGTCGTGTTCGACGTCCCCCTGCTGGTCGAATCCGGCCGCTGGCGGGCCCTCGTGGACCGCGTGCTGGTGGTCGATGCCCACGAAGACACGCAGCTGCAGCGCGTGGTCGCACGCTCGGGATGGGAGCCCGAGGCCGTGCGCGCCGTGATCGCCCAGCAGGCGCCGCGCAAGGCGCGCCGGGCCGCCGCCGACGCCGTGATTTACAACGAGTCGTTGACGCTCGCGGAACTGGGCACCGAGGTGCGGGGTCTCTGGAAGCTGTGGGCTGCGGCCACCACGCGATAATCCGAGACCAGCCGCCCCGGCGGCTCTATAACGATTACGACAAAAAGGCGCTCGCCCCTGCAGTGCCCTCCCCGAGATGCTTTTCAACTCGTATCCCTTCATTTTTGTCTATTTCCCGCTGGTCCTGATCGGGTTCTTCCTGATCGGCAAACGCAACGCCCGCGCCGCCGCCGGCTTCCTCGGACTGGCCTCGCTGTTCTTCTACGGTTGGTGGAGCGTGCAGGCCCTGCCGCTGCTGCTGGGTTCCATCTGCGTCAACTACTGGTTCGGCCTGCAGCTGACGCCCGCGCCGGGGCGCAACGACCGCAAGCGCAAGACGCTGCTGATCGCCTCGCTGGTGATCAACCTGGGCGTGCTGGCCGTCTTCAAATACGCCAACTTCTTCCTGGAAAACGTCGATGCGGGGCTGGTCGCCGCGGGTCTCACGCCGATCGATCTGGTGCACATCGTGCTGCCGATCGGCATCTCGTTCTACACCTTCACGCAGATCGCCTTCCTGGTCGACTGCTGGCAGGGCAAGGTGCACGAACGCAGCTTCATCCACTACGTGCTGTTCGTCACCTACTTCCCGCACCTGATCGCGGGCCCGGTGCTGCACCACGCGCAGATGATGCCGCAGTTCGCGAACCCCGCGACCTACCGGATGGACCCGAACAAGGTCGCCATCGGCCTGACGATCTTCGTCTTCGGCCTCGCCAAGAAGCTGCTGATCGCCGACCCCATGGGGCAGTACGCCGACCTGATGTTCAACGGCGTTCACAAGGGCATCGAGCCCACGCTGTACACCGCGTGGTTCGGTGCACTGGCCTACACGCTGCAGATCTATTTCGACTTCTCGGGCTACTCGGACATGGCCGTCGGCCTCTCGATGTGCCTGGGCGTGCAGCTGCCGCTGAACTTCCGCTCGCCCTACAAGTCGACCAACATCATCGAGTTCTGGCGTCGCTGGCACATCTCGCTGTCCACCTTCCTGCGCGATTACCTCTACGTGCCGCTGGGCGGCAACCGCAAGGGCCCGGCGCGGCGCTACCTGAACCTGTTCCTCACGATGCTGCTGGGCGGCCTGTGGCACGGCGCGGCCTGGACCTTCGTGGTCTGGGGCGCGATGCACGGCGCGTTCCTGATGGTCAATCACCTCTGGAACGCCAAGGTCCGTCGCAACGCCACCCCGGGGCGCATCGCGCGCGTGCTGGGCTGGCTGCTGACCTTCCTGTGTGTGGTGGTGGCCTGGATCGTCTTCCGCGCCGACGGCATGAACACGGCCATGTCCATCTACAAGGGCATGCTGGGCCTGCACGGCGCGCCGGTCTCGGCGTTCAGCGAGTTCGGCAAGGTGCCGTTCCGCAAGCCGGAGTTCTTCCAGCTCATGCTGGTGGCGATCGTCATCTGCCTGACGCTGCCGCCGACCATCACCCTGGAGCGCTGGATTCCCCATCCCAAGTCGATGGCCGGCCGCCCGGTGATGGCCCGCCTGTCGACCGTGGTGCTCGCCATCGGTACCTTCGCACTGTTCGCGTGGTGCGTTTCGAAGCTGGGCGGCTACAGCCCCTTCCTCTATTTCCAATTCTGATTCGACATGACGACGACCACGACGCCCGCGAAAGTCTGGCTGCGGTTCTTCCTCTTCGGCTACTTCGTCCTGATGGCCCTGTGGATCATTTCGCTCACCAGCCCGGTGCCCTACGGCGACCTCACGCGCATCGGACGCCTGTCCGAACGCGAGTTCGGCTGGCGCGACCCGCCGCCCAAGGTCGATCCGGTCTACCTCGCCAGCACGCCCATCGAACAGGCGGACGTGATGGTCGTGGGCGACAGCTTCTCCATGACGCACCGCTGGCAGTCCGTGCTCGCCAAGGCCGGCTACCGGGTCTCGACCTCGTACTGGGGCCAGTACGGCGAGTCGCTGTGCGGCGACTTCAGCCAGTGGGTCCACGACTCCGGCTTCAAGGGCAAGCTGGTCATCATCGAAAGCGTGGAGCGCCTGCTGGACATGCGCATGCGCTACAGCGAGCGCTGCAAGGACGGCAAGACCATCTTCCCCTACAGCGCCAAGGCCGAGCCCCTCATCGAACCCGACGAGACCGTACCGGCCTTCGCGCCCAACTGGGAAGTCCAGTACATGACCGGCGTCGTGACCTACTACCACACGTGGAAGGCCAAGAACTCACCGGTAGACACCTATTTCGATCGTGACACCTGGGTAAGGAAAGTCCCCGACGGTTGCAAATTCTTCTCGCATCGCCAGTGCGACCGGATGCCCTTCTTCCAGGAAGACGAGGACAATGGCCCGTTGACCTCCGACACGCTGGCGCGAATGAAGAACTTCACCGCTGCGCACAGCACCATCCCGCTCCTGTGGATGGTGGTGCCCAACAAGACCACGGTCTACCTCAAGCCCGATTTCTCGAAGGACTTCGAAAGCGGCTTCCGCGACGCGAAGCTGGGCCCCGACCTCTACGCCTTCACCCGCGAAAAGCACACGCAGATCCGCGACTTCTACTTCTCGAACGACACGCACATGTCCATGCACGGACAGCTCGCACTCGGCGAGCGCATGCTGGCCGCGGTGCGTGAAGTGATGCCCACACCCCCTTCCAAATCGCCCTGAAGTTATGATTCCGCGACAGGAAACCGACAAATACGCGTGATCCTCTACGAGTACCCCTTCAACGAGCGCATCCGCACGTACCTGAGGCTGGAGCATCTGTTCCGTCGCCTCGGGGAACTGGTGCCCTCGGAATCGCCGCTTTCGCACCACTACGCCCTGGTCACGATCTTCGAGATCATGGACGTGGCGGCGCGCGCCGACCTCAAGGCCGACGTGCTGCGCGATCTCGACAAGCACAAGAACGTCTTCAACAGCTACCGGGGCAATCCGGCCATCGCCGAGACGGTGCTGAACCAGGTGGTCGACCAGCTCGAACGCAACTTCAGCGCGCTCAACGGCGTGGCCGGCAAGGCGGGACAGGCACTCACCGAGAACGAGTGGCTCATGAGCATCCGCAGCCGCGCCGGCATCCCGGGCGGCACCTGCGAGTTCGACCTGCCCGCCTACTACGCGTGGCAGCACCGCACGCCGGCCAGCCGCCGCGCCGACCTGGAACGCTGGTCGAACACGCTGTCGCCATTGGCCTCGTCGATCTACCTGCTGCTCAAGCTGCTGCGCGACGCCGACGTGCCCTACAAGGTGATCGCCACCCACGGGCAGTTCCAGCAGAACCTGCCGCAGGGACGCAGCTTCCAGCTGCTGCGGCTGCGCATCGATCCCAAGCTGGGCCTGGTCCCGGAAATCAGCGGCAACCGCCTCATGGTCTCGGTGCGGCTCATGCGGCACGAGGCCGACGACCGCCTGCACCCGAGCACCGAAGACACCCCCTTCGAACTGACCCTCTGCGCGTGAGGCCCGGTGTGAGCAAGAAGAAAGAAGACGAACGCATCGTCCGCTGCCCGACCTGCGGCGGCGACAGCATTTATGCGGAGCGCAACCCGTTCCGGCCGTTCTGCAGCGCACGCTGCAAGGGCATCGACTTCGGCGCCTGGGCGACCGAGGAATTCAGGATGCCGGCGGAGACACCGCCCGACGAAGAGCCCTTCGGCGATCCCAAGCTGCAGCAATAGATTGCATGCACGCCGCCGCAGCCCAGAGCTGCGGGGCCGTCAGTTGGCTGCCGCGGGCTGCACGCCCTCTTCCAGGAACACCTTGTCCAGGTAGGTCGCGAACTGCCGCGTGAACGCGGGCCGCAGATGGCCGTGGTCCTTGTAGGCCGGCGCACCGTCAGGCATTGTCCGCGGGCACTGGCCGTCCTTGCACAGGGCGCCCAGCACGTCGATCGCCTCCGCACCGCTGGCGGCCGCGATCTGCAGGAGCCGCTGGTTGAGCTTCACCTGGTCGGCGAGCACGGGCGCGGTCGGCGAATTGCCCACCACCGACAGCGTGCGCAGCCGGCTGCCCTCGATCATGCGGCGGGGTTCGAAGTCGTCGCCCAGCGCGTTGTCCAGCAGTAGATAGACCTTTTTCTTCTGCTTGACCAGTTCGGTCACCCACGCCTGCAGCGCCACCAGCGAGGGCTCGATGCCGGCGCGGTCGCCGCGGGTCAGGGAGAGCGACGCGCCGTTCGCGCGCAGCACGTAATCCAGCGGGAAATCGCCCGTGAAGTAGCAGTTCCAGCAGCTGCCGATCAGCACGGTGTCGATCTGCGGGTCGCGTGCCATCGCCATCCACTGGTCGCGGGCCGGGCCGCAGCCGGGGTTCTGCTCGGCGAAGACGTTCGGAATGGCCGGGCACGCGCCGTAGGTGAAGAAGTAGGTGGTCGCCATGCGCTCGGGCGCGAGGCGCGCCAGCTCTGCCGCGCGGGGGCCGTACTCGATGACGTGGCTGTCGCCGATCAGCAGCACCTTGCGGGCGCCGTTGCCGATGCGATTCACCGCGTAGGGTCCGAAGTTCTCCGAGGAAAAGCCGGCGTAGTAGTCGCCGTCCACCGTCGCATCGGTCACCTTCTGCAGCAGCTCGCTGTTGTGGCGGGCGGGCAAACCGTTGAGCACCGCCACGCCGGCCACGGCCACGAACGCACCGGTGCCCACGAGCGTGCGCAGCATGCCCGCGCCCAGGCGGGCCCGCGTGAACCGCTCGATGAAGCGGTAGGTCAGCCAGGCCAGCAGCACGCTCGCGACCACCATCGTCACGCGCGTGCCCACCGACGGCTCCGCGCCCTTGACGATCCGCGCGTACACCAGCAGCGGCCAGTGCCACAGGTACAGCGGATAGCTGATCAGGCCGATCCACACCATCGCGCGGTTCGACAGGAAGTACTTGTTCAGCACGCCCGTCGGGCCGGCCGCGATGCAGCTCACCGCGCCCAGCGTCGGCAGCAGCGCCCACCAGCCGGGGAAGGCCTTGTCGCTGCGGATCATCACGAGGCCCAGCACGATCAGGCCCACGCCCAGCACCGACTGCACGTGGCTGCGCCAGACGCTCGGTGCCGACGGCTTCATCCGCATGCAGGCCAGGATGCCGCCCACCATGAGCTCCCAGAAGCGCGAGGCCGGCGAATAGAAGGCCGCCGTGCGGAACGGATGGATCGTCGTCACGTTGATGAGGAACGACACCACCGCCAGCACCCACAGCACGCGCACGATCGGCCAGCGACGGCGCCAGGCCAGCCCGAGCAGCAGCGGCCAGAAAATGTAGAACTGCTCCTCGATGCCCAGCGACCACAGGTGCAGCAGCGGCTTGGTCTCGGCGGCCGTGTCGAAATACCCGGCCTCGCTCCAGAAGACGAAGTTGGCCACGAAGCCCACGCCGCCCAGCGCCTGCTTGCCCAGCTCGACGAATTCCTTGTTCAGCAGCACGTACCAGCCGAAGGCGAGCACGCCCGCCAGCATCAGCATCAGTGCCGGGAAGATCCGACGGATGCGCCGTGCGTAGAAATCGCGGTAGCTGAAATCGCCGGCCGCGTGGCTCTGCATGATGATCGTCGTGATCAGGAAGCCCGAGATCACGAAGAAGATGTCGACGCCGATGAAGCCGCCAGGCAGCAGCTTCGGGAACGCGTGGAAGATGACGACCGAGGCCACGGCCACGGCGCGCAGGCCGTCAATGTCGGCACGGTACTTGGGATGCATATCTCTTACTTCTGGACCACGGTCGTGCCGTGCGTCGTCAGGCGACGGTCGACACCGCCTCGGCGGCCGACGCGGGCAGGCCGCGCTCCTCGACCAGCCACGCCAGCACCGGCAGCGCGCCCGGCAGCACCGGCGCCACGTCAAGCGGCAATTGCTGCCAGGCCATGGCCTGGCTTTCGCGCATTTCGAACTCGCCGGTCCAGTCCGTCACCTTGCACCAGTGCAGGCGCACCAGCGCGTGCGGGTAGTCGTGCTCCGTGACCTTCCAGACCTCGGCGCCGCCGATGGTGATGCCCAGTTCTTCCTGCAGCTCGCGGCGCAGGGCTTCCTCGACCGTTTCACCGGCCTCGATCTTGCCGCCCGGGAACTCCCAGTAGCCTGCGTAGGCCTTGCCTTCGGGCCGCGTGGTGAGCAGCAGCGCCTCGTCGGCCAGCCGGATCAGCACGCCGACGGCCACTTCGGTGTGCTTGCGTGCCGTCTCGCTCACGCGCCGGCCCGTCCTGCGTAGTCGCGCGCGAACTGGTAGGCCACGCGGCCGCTGCGCGAGCCGCGCTCCAGCGCCCACACGAGCGCCTCGGGCCGCGCCGCCGCGATGGCCGCGTCGTCGACGCCGAACGACGAGAGCCACTGGCCCACGATCGTCAGGTATTCGTTCTGGCTGAAGGGATAGAAGCTCACCCAGAGGCCGAAGCGCTCCGACAGCGAGATCTTCTCTTCGATCACCTCGCCCGGATGCACCTCACCGTCGTCCGTGTGCTTGTACGTGAGGTTGTCCTTCATGTACTCGGGCAGCAGGTGGCGCCGGTTGCTGGTGGCGTAGATCAGCACGTTGGGCGTCGAGGCGGCAATCGATCCGTCGAGGATCGACTTGAGCGCCTTGTAGCCCGGCTCGCCCTCGTCGAAGCTCAAGTCGTCGCTGAAGACGATGAACTTCTCGGGGCGCTGCGACACCACCTCGACGATGTCGGGCAGGTCGGTGAGCTCGGCCTTGTCGACCTCGATCAGGCGCAGGCCCTGCGGCGCGTAGGCCTGCAGACAGGCGCGGATCAGCGACGACTTGCCCGTGCCGCGCGCGCCGGTCAGCAGCACGTTGTTGGCCGGCTTGCCTTCGACGAACTGGCGCGTGTTGCGCTCGATCTTTTCCTTCTGGACGTCGATTTCCCTCAGCGAATCGAGCGCCATCGTGGCCACGTGCTTCACGGGCTCCAGCACGCCATGGCCGGAGCTGCGGCGGCGGTAGCGCCACGCGATGGAAGCGCTCCAGTCGGTCGGCGCGGCCAGCGGCTGCGGCAGGATCGATTCGATGCGGCCGATGAGCTGTTCGGCGCGCTCGATCAGTTTCTGGAACTGCTCGTTCATGACCGGTAGTCGGCGTTGATGGTCACGTATTCGTGGCTGAAGTCGCAGGTCCACACGGTGTCGCTGGCGGCGCCGCGGCCCAGGCCGATGCGCACGGTGATTTCGCTCTGCTTCATCACGCGCTGGCCGTCTTCCTCGCGGTACGACGGGTTGCGCCCGCCCTTCACCGCCACGTGCACGTCGTCCAGGAACAGGTCGATGCCGGTCTGGTCGAGGTCGGCAATGCCGGCGTAACCGACGGCCGCCAGGATGCGGCCCAGGTTCGGGTCGCTGGCGAAGAAGGCGGTCTTGACCAGCGGCGAATGCGCCACGGCATAAGCCACCTGGCGGCACTCGGCCCCGTCCTTGCCGCCATCGACCTGGATGGTGATGAACTTGGTGGCGCCTTCGCCGTCGCGCACGATGGCTTGCGCCAGCAGGCGGGCCACGTCGCGCATTGCGGCCACGAGCGCCTGGCCGTCGGCCGAGTCGAGCGAGGTGATGGTCGCGTGCGCGGCCTTCTGCGTGGCGATGACCACGAACGAGTCGTTGGTCGAGGTGTCGCCGTCGATGGTCACGCGGTTGAACGAGGCGTCGGCCAGCTGCGTGGCCAGCGGCTGGATCAGCGCCGGGTCGATCTTCGCGTCGGTCGCCATGAAGCCGAGCATGGTCGCCATGTTCGGGCGGATCATGCCGGCGCCCTTGCTGATGCCGGTGACGGTGACCGTGGCGCCGCCGATCTTCACCTGGCGGCTGAACGCCTTGGGGATCGTGTCGGTGGTCATGATGCCTTCGGCGGCACGGGCCCAGTTGTTTTCCGACGCGTCGGCCAGCGCGGCCGGCAGGCCGGCTTCGATGCGGTCCACGGGCAGCGGCTCCATGATCACGCCGGTCGAGAACGGCAGGATCTGCTCGGGTGCGAGCTCCAGGTGGCGCGCCAGCGCGATGCAGGTGGAGCGCGTGCGCATCAGGCCGTCTTCGCCGGTGCCGGCGTTGGCGTTGCCGGTGTTGATCACCATCGCGCGGATGCCGTAGTTGGCCTTCAGGTGGTCGCGGCAGACCTGCACCGGGGCGGCGCAGAAGCGGTTCTGCGTGAACACGCCGCCGACCGCCGAGCCTTCGTCGATCAGCACGACGGTCAGGTCCTTGCGGTTGGCCTTGCGCACGCCGGCTTCGGCCACGCCGATGCGGACGCCGGGCACCGCGAACAGCGCGGCGGGATCGGGAGCGGACAGGTTCACGGGCATGGGATTTCTCTCAATGAAAGGTGCGGGACTTCAGCTCAGCTTGCCGTGGCACTGCTTGTACTTCTTGCCGCTGCCGCAGGGGCAGGGGTCGTTGCGGCCGACGCGCGCAAAGGCGGCGGCTTCGGCGCTCAGCGCACCGGTGCCGACAGCCGCCAGGCGGCGCTGGTTCTCTTCGTCGACGCGCACCTCGACCTCGCCGGTCTCGGTGGGCGCGGTGTAGGTGATGTTCGAGACGTTCTCGCCGCGGCTTTCCATTTCCTCGGCCGCCTGCTCGAGCTGTTCGCCCGACTGCACGCGCACCGTCATGAGCTGGCGCGTGACTTCGTTCTTGACCGAGTCGAGCAGCTGGCCGAAGAGCTCGAAGGCCTCGCGCTTGTATTCCTGCTTGGGCTGCTTCTGCGCATAGCCGCGCAGGTGGATGCCCTGGCGCAGGTAGTCGAGCGAGGCCAGGTGTTCGCGCCAGTGGGTGTCGATGCTCTGCAGCAGCACCATGCGTTCGAACTGGGTGAAATTCTCCTGACCGATGAGTGCGACCTTGGCGTCGAAGCTCTCGTTGGCGTAGGCCACGATCTTCTCGACCACTTCCTCGTCGGAGATGGCATCGGCGGCCTCGACCTGCTGCTTGAGCGGCATGTCGATGCCCCACTCGCTGAACAGGCTCTTCTCGAGGCTGTCGAGGTCCCATTGCTCTTCGACCGATTCGCGCGGCACGTACTGGCGCGCGAGGTCGGTGAAGCAGCCTTCGCGCAGCGCGGCGATCTGCGCCGTGAGGTCGGCCGCGTCGAGGATGTCGTTGCGCTGCTGGTAGATCACCTTGCGCTGGTCGTTCGACACGTCGTCGTACTCGAGCAGCTGCTTGCGGATGTCGAAGTTGCGCGCCTCGACCTTGCGCTGCGCGCTCTCGATGCTGCGCGTGACGATGCCGGCCTCGATGGCTTCGCCGTCGGGCATCTTCAGGCGGTCCATGATCGCCTTCACGCGGTCGCCCGCGAAGATGCGCATGAGCGGATCGTCCAGGCTCAGGTAGAAGCGCGAGGAGCCCGGGTCGCCCTGGCGGCCCGAACGGCCGCGCAGCTGGTTGTCGATGCGGCGCGACTCGTGGCGTTCGGTGGCGATGATGCGCAGGCCGCCCAGCGACTTCACGAACTCGTGGTCCTTGGTCCACTCGGCGCGCACGTGGGCGATGTCGGCCTGCTTGGTGGCTTCGTCGCGGCCTTCGTCGGCCTCGATCGCCTCGATCATCTTCTCGATGTTGCCGCCCAGCACGATGTCGGTACCGCGGCCGGCCATGTTGGTCGCGATGGTGATCATCTTCGTGCGGCCGGCCTGCGCCACGATGTCGGCTTCGCGGGCGTGCTGCTTGGCGTTGAGCACCTGGTGCGGCAGGCCCGCCTTCTCGAGCAGGGCGTCGATGATTTCCGAGTTCTCGATCGACGAGGTGCCCACCAGCACCGGCTGGCCGCGCTCGTAGCACTCGCGGATGTCCTGGATCGCCGCCTCGTACTTCTCGCGCGTGGTCTTGTAGACGCGGTCGAGCTGGTCGTCGCGCTTGCTGATGCGGTTCGGCGGAATGATCGTGGTCTCGAGACCGTAGATTTCCTGGAACTCGTAGGCCTCGGTGTCGGCCGTGCCGGTCATGCCGGCCAGCTTGCCGTACAGGCGGAAGTAGTTCTGGAAGGTGATCGAGGCCAGGGTCTGGTTCTCGGCCTGGATCTCGACGCCTTCCTTGGCTTCCACGGCCTGGTGCAGGCCGTCGCTCCAGCGGCGACCGCTCATGAGGCGGCCGGTGAATTCGTCGACGATGACCACTTCGCCCTGCTGCACGACGTAGTGCTGGTCGCGGTGGTACAGGTGGCGGGCACGCAGCGCGGCATTCAGGTGATGCATCAGCGTGATGTTGGCCGGGTCGTACAGCGACGCGCCTTCGGGAATCAGCTTGAGTTCGCCCAGGATGCGCTCGGCGTTCTCGTGGCCGTCTTCGGTCAGGAACACCTGGTGGGTCTTCTCGTCGACCGTGAAGTCGCCGGGCACCGTGACGCCCTCGCCCGTGCGCGGATCGGCTTCGCCTTCCTGCTTCTTGAGCAGCGGCACCACCTTGTTGATCGCCAGGTACAGGTCGGTGTGGTCTTCGGCTTGGCCGCTGATGATCAGCGGCGTGCGGGCCTCGTCGATCAGGATGGAGTCCACCTCGTCGACGATCGCGAAATTCAGGCCACGCTGCACCCGGTCACCGGGCTCGTAGACCATGTTGTCGCGCAGGTAGTCGAAGCCGTACTCGTTGTTCGTGCCGTACGTGATGTCGCTGCTGTAGGCGGCCTGCTTCTCTTCGCGTGGCATCTGCGGCAGGTTGATGCCGACCGACAGGCCCAGGAAGTTGTACAGGCGGCCCATCCAGGTCGCGTCGCGGTTGGCCAGGTAGTCGTTCACCGTGACCACGTGCACGCCCTTGCCGGACAGCGCGTTCAGGTACACGGGCAGCGTGGCGGTCAGCGTCTTGCCTTCGCCGGTGCGCATTTCGGAGATCTTGCCGTTGTGCAGCGCCATGCCGCCGAGCAGCTGGACGTCGAAGTGGCGCATCTTCATGACGCGCTTGGAGCCTTCGCGCACGGTGGCAAAGGCTTCGGGCAGCAGGTCGTCGAGCGACTCGCCCTTGGCGATGCGGTCCTTGAATTCCTGCGTCTTGGCGCGCAGCGCGTCGTCGCTGAGCTTTTCGAATTCGGGTTCGAGCGCATTGATGCGCGTCACCGTCTTGCGATACTGCTTGAGGAGCCGGTCGTTGCGACTGCCGAAGATCTGGGTCAGGAAGTTGGTTGCCATGGGCGTGGAGAGGGGCGGGCACCTGACACGACAGGCACTGCGACCGGATTCCCTAAGATATGGTGAAAGCAGTTGGGCGCACCTTCTTCGAATGCAAGCTTCGCAAGTCTCGAAGTCGGATGGCCCCGTTCCGGAACAAACGCCGACGCACGCGTCGGCAAACCGGGCATTTTAGCTGTCTTGTTTCTAACCCCTGGATTACCCATGTATCGCCGACTGCCCCCCGCCATTTCACTGCACGATGCTGCGGCAGGCGCCCCCACCCTGGGGAGCCTGATGGCGCGCGCGCGGGACACGGCCGAGCGGCTGAAGGCCATCGAAGGGTTGATTCCGCCGGCCATGCGCGCGGCCATCCAGCCGGGGCCGGCCGAGGGCGACGTGTGGTGCCTGCTGGTCAAGGGCAGCGCCGCGGCCGCCAAGCTGCGGCAGCTGTCGCCGATGCTGGTCACGCGGCTGAAGAACCGGGGCTGGGACGTCGCGACGATCCGCATC
The DNA here is from genome assembly GCF_059423125.1 of Variovorax sp. GW531-E2. Taxonomy (NCBI): domain Bacteria; kingdom Pseudomonadati; phylum Pseudomonadota; class Betaproteobacteria; order Burkholderiales; family Comamonadaceae; genus Variovorax; species Variovorax sp. GW531-E2. Next base: position 78,921 of record NZ_JBWKXQ010000023.1, read on the forward strand.
AAGGTGCACACGGGGCGCTGAGCCCCGGATTTGCACGCCGACTCAGGCGGCCACGGCGCGGTCGGGCCAGCTCGGGTCGCTCGACGCGTCGGAGGTCAGCACCATCACGACATGCGCATCGGCCGCGATGGTCTCGGCCTCGCGCAGTTGCCGCACGGCCCCCAGGCCCGCCGCTGCCGCCAGTTCGGCGCTCACGCCGGCCGCGGTGAGCAGCCGCCGCGCCGCGCGGGCCTCGTCGTCGCCCACCACCACGGCACCGCCGCCGCTGGCCGTGGCGGCCTGCCATTGCAGATAAGTGACCGTCGCGCCCGCGCTCGACAGCTGCGCCGTGCGACCGGGGTAGCTGCCGTTGAGCGCCCCGCCGCCGAGCACACGCGACAGCCGCGGGAAGGGCTCGACCAGCCACATCCGCGGCAGCCGCGCGATGCGCCCCGCCGCCAGCAACTCGCGAAAACCGGCGTAGATGCCCCAGGCCATGTCGCCGCGCCCGGTCGGCACCACGACGTGATCAGGCAGGCCGCCGTCCTTCAGGCACTCTTCGGCGATGGCCTTGTAGCCCTCCACGCCCAAGGGCGCACTGCCCAGCGCGGGCAGGCGGTAGTTGGACAGCGCGAAATACCCCGGGTACTGCGAGCGCTCGCGCACGAAGCCCCAGCGGCCGGTGTTGTCGGCGAACACATAGCGCCGCGCGCCCAGTGCGTCGAGCTGGCGGGCATAGGTGGCGGGCATCGCCTCGTAGGAGGCCACCTCACAACCGAGCCCCGCGGCCCAGGCGTAGTGCGCCGCCGACACCGCCGTGTTGCCCGACGAGGCAAGCACCAGCGTGTGGGCCCCGGCGTCCAGCGCCTGCGCCACGCCCATCGCGGTCAGCCGGTCTTTCGGCGAGCCGGTGGGGTTGCGCGATTCGTCCTTGATGCTCAGGCGCGCGATGTCGAACTGCCGCGCGAGCTCGGGCATGTCGTGCAGCGGCGTGTTGCCCTCGCCGAGCGAAAAGCCCTGCACGTAGGGCATCGGCACCACGTCCGGGCCGCCAGGCCGGTAGCTGGCGCGCAGCCCGACATGGAAGCCGGCCTGCCGGCAGGCCGGGCAGCCGTCGTTGGCGAGCGTGACCGGGTACAGCGCGTCGCAGCGCAGGCACTGCAGCCCCTGCAGGCGCGGATTGCGCTGCGGCGTGAACGAGCGGCCGAGCACCCCGGCCGGCCGCCCCGGCAGGAAGGTCTGCGCGGGGCTCTCCGGCGGCGCGGTGAACTTGAAGTCCAGGACGGGCGATGGGGTCACGGATCGTTGACTCGTTAATAAATGTGACCGAATCTTATTCAAAATCAACAAAATCCACGATACGGGAGTTCATCCCATTGCAGCGGATTTCAGTTTTCCTTCACTTATTTCCAGCTGAATTCGTGGTTCAGCCCGATCACCACGCCGCGCACGCCCTGCGGCCCGGTGCGCGAGGTGCTGATGTCGACGCTGATCAGCGGCGTCAGGCTGAAGCGGCCGCCCACGCGCGAGGTCCACAGGCCCCCTGCCCGGTGGCGCTCGGCGATCAGCGACACGGCGTCGTTCAGCGCCCACTCCACGGCCAGGCCGCCGCGCGGCGTGCGCACGCCGGTGCCCAGCGCCCAGTCGGCGCCCAGGTTGGCGTGGATCTGCAGGCTCTCGGTCGGCCGCCAGGTGAGCGGCACGACCAGCTGGCCGCCCCAGCGACCGCCGCGCCGCAGGTCGGCCACCGCGCCCATCGACACGGCGGCGCTGAAAGGCGCGTCGGCGGCCGCGCCGGCAAAGGTCCACTTGAGCTGCGGGCCGCCCGTGACCGAATGGACGCCCTGCGCCGACAGCCGGTCGAAATTCAGCCCCAGCTCGACCGGCCCGACCCGGCAGGCAGGCCCGACATGGAAACCCGTCGTGACCGGCTCGGCACCGCTGCGGCCCCACCAGGTTTCGTACTGGCACTGGCCGGGATCGAGCGTGCCGGCGTCGTCGACATCGAAGTGGCCGGCGGCCTGCGCGCCGAGGCCCGGCAACGCCGCGACTGCGGCAAGAAGCAGGCGTGCGGTGCGGTTGTTGTTGTTCTTCATCTCGTGCTTCCCTCAGAGAGCCCTGCCTCATTCTAGGAAGCCGGAAAGTCCGCGCCATGACGCGGCAATGCCATCCCCCGCCCTTCAGAGTTCGAACTGCGGCTGCAGCTCGCGGATGCGCTTGATCGCCACGCCGGCCGCTGCCGTGCGCGTCTCCACGCCCAGCTTCACGTACACGCGCTCCAGGTGTTTCTTGGCGGTGGCCGGGCTGCTGCCGAGGATCTCGCCGATGTCCTTGTTGGTCTTGCCCTTGACCACCCAGTACAGCACCTCGGCCTCGCGCGCCGTGAGCTTCAGGCTCAGGCTCATGGCCTCGATCACGGCGGTGTCGGACACCTCGCGCATGACGATCATCCATTCGTCGCCGGCGTCGTCCTCGCCGGTCTGGCGGTGCAGTCGCAGGCTCAGGCTGCGCGCGCCCTGCGCGATGACCAGGGCCGGCGGCTCGATGCCGCGCGCGCGGGCGTCGGGCGCGTGCTGGCGCAGCCAGCCGAGCACGGCCGGCGGCGTCTCGGGCGCCTGCGTTTCGCAGTAGCGCGCCAGCAGGTCGCGCGCCAGCGCCGTCTGCCAGATCAGCCGCCCCTCGGGCAGGCGCACCGTGATGCTCGCGTAGCCGAAGGCGTCGAGCGCATTGCGTGCCTGCCCGGCCTGGTGTGCCTCCTGCCGCGCGCGGCGGGCGCCCTGCAGGTGCACGTTCATGCGCGCCAGCACTTCCTTTGGCTTGATCGGCTTGGTGACGTAGTCGACCCCGCCCGCCTCGAGCGCGGCCACGAGGTGCTCGGTTTCAGTGAGGCCCGTCATGAACACGATGGGAATGTGCGCGGTGGCCGCATCGGCCTTGAGCCGGCGCGCCACCTCGAAGCCGTCGATGCCCGGCATCATCGCGTCGAGCAGCACGATGTCGGGGCGCGCCTGCGCGGCGCGCTGCAGCGCCTGCTCGCCGTTCGTGGCGATGAGCACGGTGTAGCCCGATTCGTCGAGCGCGTCGTGCAGCACGGCGAGGTTGTCGGGCACGTCGTCGACGATCAGCACCAGGTCGCCGTGGGCGCCCTGCTGCTCGCGCAGCGTGCGGGCGAGCGGTGATGTGAGCATGGTCGGTGGAGACAAGAGAGTCATCCGGCGCCCTCGGCGGCTTCGGCCAGTGCGCGGCCCATGGCTTCGAACTGGAACTGGCGGGCCAGCGCGCGCTGGGCCTCGGTCCACGCGGCGCACTCGGGCTGCGCGGCATCGATGTCGTCGAGCTGGTTCATGATGCCCCGGAAGTAACCCAGGCCCACGGCCTCGTCGAGCGCACGCAGGCGCGCCAGCGACGGCGGCTGCATCGTGCGCGGCGCGGCCACGGCGGGCGCGGGCCGCGCGGCGGTGTCGGTCCACTGCAGGGCCAGCCGGCGCTCCAGCCAGTCGAGCAGTTCGGTGTGGCGCACGGGCTTGACGAAAAAATCTTCGGGCGCAATGCCCACGTCGTTGTCCAGGCCCTTGTCGAAGGCGTTGGCCGAGACGATGGCCACCGACGCCTCGGCCAGCCCCAGCTTGCGCGCGCGGCGGATGGTCTCCCAGCCGTCGATGCCGGGCATCGCGAGGTCGACGAACACGGCGTCGGGCCGGTAGCCGGCGGCGATGAGGTCCAGCGCGTCGTGCCCGCTGGCCGCGCTGCGCAGCTCGAAGCCCAGCGGCGCGAGCACATGGCCCAGCAGCTCGCGGTCGGCCTCCTCGTTGTCGACCACCAGCAGGCGCCGGCGCACGCCCTCGTAGCCTCGCCGTGCACGCGGTGCCGGTGCGACGCGCGCGGTGCCGGCTACCGCTTCGTGCACCCGTGGCAGGAACAGCCGCACGCAGAACAGCGAGCCCTCGCCCGGCGTGCTGCGCACCTTCATCTCGCCGCCCATCAGGTCGGTCAGCATCTTCGCGATGGTCAGGCCCAGGCCCGCGCCCGGCGCCGACGACACCGCCGCGTGGCCGCGCGCGAAGGGCTCGAAGATGCGCTCGATGTCGGCCGCCGTCATGCCCGGCCCGGTGTCCTCGATCTCGATGGCGGCGAACTCGCGCGCGTACGAAATGCGCAAGGTCACCTGCCCCGCCGCCGTGAACTTGATCGCGTTGCCCAGCAGGTTGATGAGGATCTGGCTCACGCGTTTCTCGTCGGCGCGCACCACGTCGGGCAGCGCACCAGCCGCTTCGAAGCGAAAGCGCAGGCCCTTCTCCGCCGCCTGCAACTCGAACATGTCGGCCAGCTCGCGCATGGCGTCGGCGAAACGCATCGGCCGCGCGTCGAGCGTGAGCTTGCCGGCCTCGATGTGGGCGATGGCCAGCGTGCCCTCGATGAGCGACAGCAGGTGCTCGCCGCCGCGCTTGATGACGGCCACCGCCTGCTGGCGGTGCGGCGGCACCGAGTGGTCTTCGCCCATGAGCTGCGCGTAGCCCAGGATGCTGTTGAGCGGCGTGCGCAGCTCATGACTGATGGCGCTGATGTAGCGGCTCTTGGCCTGGTTCGCGAGGTCCGCCGCGCGCCGCGCCTGGTCGGCCGCGAGCTTGGCGTGCTCGGCGATCTCGCGGGCTTCTTCGGCGCTCTGCTTGGCGTCCTGCAGTGCGCGGTCGGTCTCGCGGTGCAGGGCAATCTCGCGCACCAGCAGGTGGGTCTGGCGGTTCGATTCTTCCTGCGCCACCTTGCGGCTCTGGTGCGCCAGCACCAGCCACCACGCGACGATGCCCGCGATGACCAAGAGCGCCATGTAGGCCTTGAGAAAACCCGAGCGCAACGACGCCTGCTGCACCGCGACCAGCGCCCCGCCCACGTCGGCCTGCGCCGCCAGCGCGAGCGCACCTTCGCTCAGCGCCCGCAGCTCCTGCTGGTAGAGCACGCCGAACACCACCGCCAGCAGCGGCACGATGACCAGCATCAGCAGCAGGAAGTGCCCGAGCCCCGTGTCGAGGTAACGCCAGCTGCGGCGCGGCAGCAACCAGCGCAGCACGGCGGACCACTGCGCTGACAGGCTCGCGTGCGGCTTGCACAGGTCGCCGCAGCGCGCGTCGAGCGTGCAGCACAGCGAGCAGATCGCGCCCTGGTAGGCCGGGCAGTGCGCCATGTCGGGGCCTTCGTACTCGCGCTCGCAGATCACGCAGTGCTGCACCTTCAGGCGCTGGTAGCTGCCGCCTTCGTCCGGCGACGGCTCGATCCGCGCCCAGCGCACCTTGCGCCCACCCGCGGCCGGCGCGAACAGCACCGAGCCGCCCGCGTCGGAGGTGCGCGCCAGGTAGTACTTGCCGCCCGTGGCCCACGCCAGCAGCGGCGACGCGACCAGCGCCGTGCCCAGCGCAATGAGCGCCGAGAAGGCCTGCGCCAGCGGCCCGAACACGCCCAGGTGCGCCGTGATCGACAGCACCGACGCCAGCGCCATCGCGCCCACGCCCACCGGGTTGATGTCCCACAGGTGCGCGCGCTTGAACTCGATGCCCGGCGGCGACAGCCCCAGCGGCTTGTTGACGACCAGGTCGGCCACCACGGCCATCATCCAGGCGATGGCGATGTTGGCGAAGAGGCCGAGCACGTCGCCCAGTGCCTCGAACACGTTCATCTCCATCAGCATGAAGGCGATGAGCGCGTTGAACACCACCCACACCACGCGCCCCGGATGGCTGTGCGCCACACGCGAGAAGAAGTTGCTCCAGGCCAGCGAGCCCGCGTAGGCGTTCGTCACGTTGATCTTCAGCTGCGAGACCACCACGAACAGCGCCGTCGCCGCCACCGCCCAGCCGTAGTTCGGGAACACGTACTCGTAGGCCGCCAGGTACATCTGGTTCGGGTCGACCGCGCGCTCCACCGGCACCATGTGCGTGATTGCCAGGTAGGCCAGCGCCGCGCCGCCCAGCATCTTGACCACGCCCAGCACCACCCAGCCC
>NZ_JBWKXQ010000024.1:0-84027 GCF_059423125.1 Variovorax sp. GW531-E2
GCGGCGCCGGGGCGGGCAGGGCGGGCTCCTCGGCGGCCTTCACGGCCACGGGGGCGTGCTTGCGCGGCTTCACGCCCTCGACCGTCACGAAGCTCGGGCAGAAGCCCTTGATGCACGACTCGTCGGCGTTGCACGCGCTCTGGTCCACGCTGCGCTTCAGGCCGAGGTCGGTTGGCTTGGGCAGCAGGGCGGTGCAGTTCGACTGCTCGCCACAGTCGCCGCAGCCTTCGCACACCGCGTCGTTGATGAACACGCGCCGCGCGGCGGGCGGGAACTCGCCCTTCTTGCGGCGGCGGCGCTTCTCGGCCGCGCACACCTGGTCGTAGATCAGCACCGACACGCCCTCGAAGCCGCGCAGCTCGCGCTGCACCGCGTCCATGTCGTCGCGGTGGTGCACGCTCAGCGCAAAGAGGCCGTCGCGGTCGGGCGGCAGCAGGCTGCGGTCGGCCCAGCGCGTCGGGTCTTCGGCCACCAGCGCGATGCGCTTCACGCCTTCGGCCGCCACCTGGTGCGCGATGCGCGGCACGGTGATCGGCCCGTCGACCGGCTGGCCGCCCGTCATCGCGACCGCGTCGTTGTAGAGGATCTTGTAGGTGATGTTCACGCCCGCCGCCACGGCCGCGCGAATCGCGAGCGAACCCGAGTGGTAGTAGGTGCCATCGCCCAGGTTCGCGAACACGTGCTTGCGCTTGGAGAACCAGGCCTGCCCCAGCCACGGCGCGCCTTCGCCGCCCATGTGCGTGGTGGTGCGGTTGTGCTCGGGGTAGATGGCGGTGGCCATCACGTGGCAGCCGATGCCCGCGAGCGCCAGGCTGCCTTCGGGCACCTTGGTCGAGGTGTTGTGCGGGCAGCCCGCGCAGTACCAGGCCGGGCGCGAGGGCGTGGCCACGGCCTTGCCGAGCACCACGTCTTTCGCGTCGAGGATCGCCAGCCGCATGCGGATGCGGTCGCTGGTGTGAAAGCGTGCCACGCGCCCCGCGATGACGCGCGCGATCTGCGCCACCGAGAAGTCGGCCGTGGCCGGCAGCAGCCACTGGCCGCGCGGGTGCGCGCCCCATTCGCCCTGTTCGTCGAACTTGCCGATCACGCGCGGGCGCACGTTCTCGCGCCAGTTGTACAGGTGCTCCTTGAGCTGGTACTCGACGATCTGGCGCTTCTCTTCGACCACCAGGATTTCTTCGAGCCCGTCGGCAAACTCGCGGATCGAGTCGGGCTCCAGCGGCCAGGGCATCGACACCTTGAACAGCCGGATGCCGATGCGCGCGGCCTCGTCGGCGTCGATGCCGAGTTCTTCGAGCGCTTCGAGCACGTCGCGGTACGACTTGCCCGAGGCCACGATGCCCAGCCGCGCCTGCGGCGAATCGATGGTCACGCGGTTCAGGCGGTTCTCGCGCGCGTAGGCGATGGCGGCGTAGATCTTGTAGTCCTGCATCAGCGCTTCCTGCTTGCGTGCCTGCACGCCGAGCGTGTCGGTCGACAGGCGCGCATGCACGCCGCCGGGCGGGAACGCGAAGTCCTTCGGCAGGCGCGTGTGCACGTCGAGTGCGCCGGCGGCAATCGAGCCCGACGACTCCACCGTGTCGGCCAGCGCCTTGAAGCCGACCGGCAGGCCGGCAAAGCGCGACATCGCAAAGCCGTGCAGGCCCAGCTCGATGTACTCCTCCACGCTCTGCGGATAGAGCATCGGGATCATCGAGGCGGCGAACAGGTGATCGCTCTGATTGGGCAGGGTGGACGACGACGCGCCGTGGTCGTCGCCCGCCACAAGCAGGATGCCGCCCTTGGGCGACGTGCCCGCGTGGCTCATGTGCTTGAACACGTCGCCGCAGCGGTCCACGCCGGGCGCCTTGCCGTACCACATGGCGAACACGCCATCGACCGCGCTCTCGCCGGTCAGGTGCACCTGCTGCGTGCCCCACACGGCGGTGGCGGCCAGCTCTTCGTTCACGCCGGGCAGGAACTTGACGGCGTTGGCTTCGAGCTGCGGCTGGGCTTTCCACAGCGCCTCGTCCAGGCCGCCGAGCGGCGAGCCGCGGTAGCCCGAGACAAAGCCCGCGGTGTTCAGGCCGGCCTGCTGGTCGCGCCATTTCTGCACGAGCATGAGGCGCACCAGCGCCTGGATGCCGCTGAGGTAGATCCGGCCTTCGGTGGCCGTGTATTTGTCGTCCAGCGCAACGCTGGCGAGTTCGTGGGTTGCCATGAGAGAAAAGACTCCGGGTAGGACTCGTGGAATGCGGGCGTGGCCCCGGTAGAGGGCCGGCCCGCGAAACGCCTCGCCGGGGTTGCCGCCGAGACAGCGACGATTCTTTCGCACCCCGGCCCGAAAGTGCTTCTTCGTTTCGACGGGGAAACCCGCATTCCGGAAGAACCATCGCCGTGGTCGTCGATTCGCCGAAAGGCCTTCGGCCATGCGCCCACAACCGCGCAGGCCCGACAATGTCCGCCCGATCGACCGAGGACCCGATGAGACCCGACCTGGATTCGCTGGCGCTGTTCCTGCGCGCCATTGAGCACGGCAGCCTGTCCAAGGCGGCCGCCGAGAGCCACATGGTGCTGTCGGCCGCGAGCCGGCGCCTGGCCATCCTCGAGAGCCAGCTCGGCGTGGGGCTGCTCAACCGCACCTCGAAGGGCGTCACGCCCACGGGCGCGGGCGAGTCGCTGGCCATGCATGCGCGCCAGATCCTGCGCGACGTGGACCGCATGCGCGCCGACCTGTCCGACTACGCGCAGGGCGCCACCGGCCGCGTGCGGCTGCATGCCAACGCGTCGGCGATGGGCCAGTTCCTGCCCGACGACGTGGCGAGCTTTCGGCTGCGCTACCCCGAGATCCGCGTGAGCGTGGAAGAGCACCGCAGCGTCTACATCGTGCAGGCGATTCGCGACCGCCAGGCCGACGTGGGCGTGATCACCAGCGAGGCGGTCGACCCGGCGCTGCATTTCATTCCGTACCGCACCGACCGGCTCGTGGCCATCGTGCGCCAGAAGCATCCGTGGCGCGGGCGCGAGGTGTCGTTCGAAGAACTGCTCGACTTCGACTTCGTGGGGCTCGAAGACGACTCGGCCATCTCCCGCACCATGGAAGACGCCGCGATGAGCGCGCGCAAGGTGCTGCGCCTGCGTGTGCGCGTGAAGAGCTTCGAGGCCGTGTGCCGGATGATCGAAGCGGGGATGGGCGTGGGCATCCTGCCCGAGGGGGCGGCGGTGACTTACCGCAAGGAGATGAAGCTGCGCTTCATCAACCTCACCGATGCGTGGGCGTCACGCCGGATGTACCTGTGTACGCGGCAGGAGGCGTTGAGCTTTCCGCAGCGTCGGTTGGTGGATCATCTGCTGGCGCGGGGCATGCCGTAAAAGTCGTTCAGGGCGACGCTCACGCCGACGGGGCACCTTGCTCCGCGAATGTCCCCCGGCCTTCGGCCTCCTCCTTGATTTCGCTGCGCAAGGCACCCCATCGACGTGAGCGTGTTCAGCGCTGCTGCCGATTGGCACGGCGCTCGTAAGGCCCGCGTGCGGCGCATTGCGGAAGCTGCATTTGTTGGCGCTCGTCGGGACTTCGTGCCGCACGAAAGCGCCACTGCGCTGCGCTCTTCTCTAAAGTAGCTGCCCCTGTCACTCAAAACCCCAACAAGGGGGCTCGGAAGGCGCTACATACACAGCCGTTGAAATGTTGAAAGGCTGCTTGCCTCGCGGCAGGTTGTCGATGCGAAAGCAGCGATGCAAATGCGAGGTATCAAAAGGCGACGGCCGGGGTGTTACGAGCACCCCGACCGTCTAACCAAAGACGTGCAATCACCTTGGAAGGAACGCACAAAAATGGCTACCAAGACTATAGCCCGGCCTCGCACGCCGGTATCCCCCGCCGGAAGCGCCCACGAAGACCCGGCGAACCTCCTCGAAAACACACTCGCCCAACTCGAAGCCCTGCTGTGGGTCTGCCACGGGGAAGACATCGACTGGGGCAGCGGCGAAGGCCCCCGGCAATTGGACAACCTGCTTTGGCTTGCGGCGGAACTGGCGCGCAAGGCGGGGGAGTTGTTTCAGGCGAGTGAGAAGGCGCGGTGCGGAGCGCTTGAAGATGGCCATCGACGCTGACCTCAACACCGTCGAGATTCCCTGCGAGTCGGGCGTCATCAAGTTCGACTGGACGCGTGTCGTTCCACTCACCAGCCAGCATCCGCTTGCGTTTTCAAAGTTGCATGCGGCATGCAGTCGCAGCCGTTCATGGGCGCACTGGCAGCAGAACTCTGCGTGGAAATGCCAGATCGGCCGGCTTCAAATTCAGTACTTTGTCATTACCCAAAGCCATGGCCCATTCCTAATTCTGTTGTAAGTCAGGTTCTGGTCAGCTATCTTCGGCGCCTTGCCAACGAAGAAGAAAGCGCTGCAGAGATGAAATATGTCGATATTTCGGTCGCTCCAACTGCATCCACAGGCAAGCAAGGAAAAACTCAAGGGGACGATCTGTTCCAGCAGGTCCGGCCCACACTCAAGACATCGACGCCCCCTGCAGATGGGGCTGCAGGAAGTCAGAAGTCCTCCCCGACAGAGCGCGTGTTGTTCCTGCAGGAAAACTTGCGTCAGATCGGCAACGGCATTGAGGTCGCAGGTATCCGCCGCGCCCATCTCTTCCACGGCCAGCTCGGCATCACGCCGTGGATACTGACCAGCAATTTCTCTCCTCGCCTGCGTGAGAACGAAGCGAGCTTGAAGGGCAAAGGGATGTTGCCCGCGGAGACGAAGGTGCTCAATGTCTACGAATGGCTGGTGGACATGAGTTCTCAGGGCTTGTTGACCCCGCTCGCTTCATCACGGCCATCACGTTCACCAGGCAGTTCATCTTCTGCCAGCGCTGCCAAGCCTTCGCTGCGAAAGGTCAGCCACCCCGCAGCCTGGGATTCGACACAGGTCGGATGTGAAGAGTTCGGGCTGGCGAACGGTCAGATCTTGATGCGAAAGACGTTCAAGTCGGGCCGAAGCGGCGCGGATCTTCAGGCCATCGAGTTGCGCGATGCGCAGGGCACTGCGGTCACCCACGCGACCGAGAGCGATTTTGTCTGCGCAATGATGGCCGCCAATCTGGAGGAAGACGTCACTTGGCACTTCCTCGTGGACAAGAACAAGATGTATCGCAAGCTCCGGCAAAGTACGGCGAGCCGCCGGTTTCGCCACACTGTGAGCGCCTTCTTGCACAGCACCCATCGGCTTCCCAATGGGCAACTGAAAACCAGCTATCGGCACCTGTTCGAAGATGCGGACTCCTGCGACAGCCTGATCGTTGCCACGGAGGAGCAACATCGGGACTTGCTCGAGACCGGCATGTCGGCGACGAAGCTGAAAGTGATCCCGCACGCGTTGCCTGGTGTGCCCGAGATCGTCGAATCTGCTTCCTTGCAGGAGAAGCGGGTGATCTATCTGGCGCGCTACACGCCGGAGAAGCAGCATGAACTGCTTTTCCAGGTGTTCGAGCGCGTCCTCAAAAGGGTTCCGGACGCACAGTTGCACACCCACGGCGTGGGCCCTTTGCAAGCGACGCTCCAGGCCCGCGTCGACGCCTCCGGTCTGGCGGGGAGCATCCACATCCACGGCTATGCAAATGATGTTGCAACCCTCTTCAAGGAGTCGAGTCTCGGCGTGATGGCGTCCAACGAGGAGGGGTTCTCGCTGTTCGGGTTGGAATGCCTGGCCCACGCACGTCCGTTGGTCGCCTTTTCCGTGAAGTACGGCCCGAAGGATTTGCTGGAAGGCAGGAATGCCGGCATCCTGATTCCCCCCGGGCACGTCGACGCGATGGCCGATGCGATCGTCGCGCTGCTGGAGGACCCCGAGAAAGCGTATGACCTTCGCTTCGGCGCCTTGACGTCCGCGGAGCGCTTCACTGCGGACAAGGTGGCGCAGCGATGGTCAAAATGGTGGGCCGATGTCCGTGAGATCGCACGTCATCGTGAAGCGAACACACTCACAGACGCGAGTCTCTGAGCAGTCGAGGCGCAGCAATCAAGTCTTGATGCGATCGACTCATGATGCTGTCAAGCAGCGGGCTTGAACCGCGCTGATGAGTGCCTGCTTTGGAGATGCTGGAGTGTCTCTTGTGGGCCCAAAGCTGCCAGTCGGATCGCCCCGAAGCGGGCATTCCCGCCAACTACAGGGACCACTTCGCGATGAGGCCTTGCAAGCGTCTCGTTGTTGCTACTTCTTTTGCAACGCCTGCATGTCCTGTCTTAACGAGCGCGAGAGCTGACTCTTCAGCCAGCTCAAAGTCCGCGCTGGTCATGTTCTCCACAAGAGCTTTGACCGATGCAACCTCCAGCGATCCGAGCGCAGCTAAAGCCCTCACTGCCGTCGTGTGGCCATTCGACGCGTCCGTAGTCAGCAAACGCTCCAGTGGTTTGGCCTTCGGTCCGAGGCGAACAGCCATTTCCTGAGCACACTGTCGCGGAAAGCCAAGGCGGCCGTAGGCAACACCGAAAGCATTGGTGGCGCTGTCGTCCAGGATTGCCGTGAGCACCGGAATGCAGGCTGCGCCACGCGTTAGAAGCTCCTGCTGCCGGTTTCAAAGACACCTTGTTAAGGTGGAAGATGAAACCGGAGGTGGTTCATGGAGAGAAGAAGGACATTCAGCCGCGAGTTCAAGCTCGAGGCGGCCAAGCTGGTCACCGAGCGTCGATGACCTCTTGTCTTTGCAAGCCGTATTCCCCAGGCTTTCAACGACGACTACTGGGCGTTGCGCGTGAGCAGTGAATGCGCTGCCACATAGAGCGCCGAACGCACATCAGCATCGCCAGCTCGAGAGATGTGACCGGGGTTGTCCATCTCACCGGATTGGTAGCGTTTGGGTGTCGCTGAGACTCAGATCAGTTCGGCATCCGCAGGCGGCGACTCGATCGGCGCGGTGCTCCATTGCAGCCGCAGGCTGTCGTCCAGGTGGCCGTCGCCGAGGATGGAAAGATCGTTGCCGAGCACAATGTTCTTGGCGGGCAGAGGGATCGTCGCGGCTGCGCCCGTGACCTCAAAATCCTGCGGACCATCCAAGAGGCCCAGCGCCGAAGCGAAGGTATCGGTGGAGCGGCAACCGTGCTCCACGAACGGCCCGGTGCTCGCGCCCATCGCCAGGCCCATGGCGCCGAGCTTCGACTCGGGGTCGATCCGCAGGTAGGTGAAGATCACGCGGTCGCCGGCGCCGGGCTCCCGCATCAGCTTCACCTGCGAGGCGAAGCTGGCTTGTCCGCTCCAGGTGATCGTGCAGTCCGGCGGCACGTGGAAGGCGCCGCCTGCCGCCAGCTCCATGGTGGAGTCATAGGTGCCGATCGCGTAGCGCACGGGCCGCTTCACATCCTCGCCACAGGTGTCGCGCACCGGCCCTACGTCGGCTCGCCAGCGCGTGCGTATCGGCCCGTCGACCGCGAGGCCCGGGTAGTTTTGCTTGAACCAGTGCGTGTCGATGCGGATGTCCCACTGGCTGACGGTGCGCCGGTTGCTGCGATCCGCACCCAGTTCCACCCACACCGGTCCGCGCGAGCCCGCGCCCACGCGCGGCAGGTCGCAGACGACGAGCTCATGCTCCCAGCGCACCACCTGGCGCTCCGATCCGTCGACGAAGACCTTGCCCTGCCTGCGACCGAAAGCGCCGATGAGGTTGAGCTGGTCGTTCAGTTCATCGACCTCGACATGGTGAATCGACGGCGAGAGAATGTGACTCACCGCGCTGCGCGGATTGGGCTTGGCGATGAAGTAGGCGCCGGTCTTGGTGCCGTTGCCGGTGTCGTGGTTGAGATTCTTGCGCTGCATATGGGCGATCACTTCTTCGCCCGTGAAGGCGCGTTGCTTCGGCGTGTGCGGCTTGAAGAGGTTGGCGCCCAGCATCCGGTCAACACAGTACTTCGGTATGTCAAAGGCGGCCGGCGGCGAGCAGATCTCCGTCCAGCCCAGGTAGAGGCCCGCGTTCTTACGGTGGCAGGCGACGAGAAAGTCGATCACCCGGTCGTTGTCGGCGCTGTTGGCGCTGTTGCAGGCGTTGATGACGACGACGCTGTCCTGCGCGAACTCCCAATAGGTGTCGACGAAGGCCGCGGTGATGCCGTAGCGCGTGTCCTTGAGCATGATCTCCTCGCCCTTGCTGTCCACGGTGGCGAGGCCGTTGTAGGCCGTGAAGTAGGTCAGCCGGAAGGCGGCGAGATCGGCCTGGAAATCGGGCTGTGCCTCCAGGGCGGGGTCGATCAGCGTGGACGACTGGATGGAGTACATCTGCGGTGAGCCCGTATCCTGATGGCGCGTGTGCTTCACGCCGCCATGGGTGTTGATGTAGAAGAAGCCGTCCCCTTTGATTTGGCGCAGGGTCGTAATGTGCGCGTCACCCTCGACGCCTGGTTGCAGCGCGTAGTCATGCGCGCTGAGCCAGCCGGACATTTCTGCGATAGCTGCCTGGCCGTCGAAAGGCGTAAAGAAGGAATGCATCAGACGTGCCTTGCGCTCGCCGGGCAGTTCCGGCGGCTTGGCGGCTGCCAACCCCGCCGCCTTTTGTGCTTGGCCCGTATCGGCGATCGCGGCGGTCGGCGTCGAAGTGCCGGTGGGCTTGAAGTTGTGCGACACCATGTGCACGCGGCCATCGGCGAAGGTGCCCCAGGCCGTCAGTGAGCGTTCGTCAAAGCCTGTCTCCACATAGTTCGGATCCTTCGCCATGATCCCCGTCAATTCGGTCAGGTAGGCGATCGGCTCGAGTTTGCGCGATTCGAGATCCAAGCATGCAGCTTCCACGGCCCGGATGCTGGCGAAGCGGCTTGCGGGCGCAAGCCCTCCGTCCGTCCGGGGGCCTTCTCCACCGCCTACCGCAAGCGGGCCGCTGCCTCCTCCCCCTCCGCCGCCGCAGGCGACAAGCAGCGAAGGAGCACCGAGCCACAGCGCGGCCGTGGATGCGCGACCGAGGAAATTCCGGCGACCACGGGAAGGAGCTAGGGAAGAGAGGGAGGCGGATATCGAAGGAAGAGGGCTTTTCTTGGTTGTCATCGTCAGGTGCAAAAAAGGCAATGCCGGCGCCCATTCCCAGGCGACGCGGCCAGCAACGGTTTGTTGCGGCCGCGACTGTAGGCAGCGCTGGCCGCACTGGGAATTGCGTTTTTTGTGATACCTTTTTTGGATGACCAGACCAGTCACCGTTCGCCAGATCCGCTACTTCCTCGCCGTTGCCGAGGAGCGCAACTTCAGGCGCGCCGCCGAGCGGCTGGCCATCACGCAGCCGCCCCTGTCGCGGCAGATCGCAGAGCTGGAGGCTGAACTGGGTCTGCAACTGCTCGAGCGCAATACGCACGGCGTGCGGCTGACCAGCGCCGGAGAGCTGGCCATGCACAGCTTCGCGGAGCTGATGCACAGTTTCGATGCGACGCTCGAGCATGTGGCCCAGTCCGCAAACAAGCTGCCGCGTCTTCGCCTGGGCGTTCTGAACTGGGTTCACTTGAACCGACTGTCCGCAATGGAACGGAGCTTGGTGGAATCGGGGCATGCGAGCGGGATCGACGTACAAACGACAACGACGATTGCCGCAGCCTCGGCCCTGCGGCGCAACGAGCTGGATGCCGCCATCGTGCTCTGGCCGGCGTCGATGTACCGCCTGCGTGGCGACCTGGTCGATGAGGTCCCCCTCATGGCCTTCGTTCCTGCGGCGTCGGATCTCGCGCGCCAGCGGCGCATTGCAGTGCGGGACCTGCAGTCCCTGCCGCCATTCTTCCGCTTCAGTCGCAGCGTCAACACACGCATGTACGACGAGTTCACGCGCGAGTACACGGCGCATGGCTTTCGGCCGAAGGCCGAGGCGCCAGCACCCGATCCGTTGCATGTCTTCGCCCAGATCGGCGCCGGCCGTGGCTGCACCTGCCTGCCTGCGCCCTTTGCGTTGCATCGCTACGCGGGCGTACAGCCCAGGCCGCTGCGGGAGCGGATCATGGTGCCGCTGGTGGTACTGACTGCGTCGCGCGTGACGCAGGAGTTGCACAACGCCCTGGTCAAGGGCGCGGCGCGGATGCTCAGCGGGTGAACGGCATCGTTGTGGGTGGCGCAAACGTCGAAGGTGCTGATGCTCCCCCGGGGCTTCCCGAAGGCATCATCCCTTCCGCGATCGACACGGCCGCCAACCTTGGACATCGGGGCGCGCGGCAGCGACGCGATACGGAGCAGTTACTCATGGGTTCAGTCGAAGGCAGCATGGCTTGCAAGCAAATCCCCTCTGTTCATTGCCGGGCTACACCAAGGACGTCACGATATCGCGCACTGAGGGGCCGCTGCCTGCAAGGCACTCTCCAGGCATTGACAGATATCGAGAAGAACGTGGTTCGTTTCAGTGATCGCGGACTGACCTTCGCATGCGATTGGCGGATGCTGATGAGTTGTGGTTCCAGAGAGCACCTTCTGCTCGCTGAAGGACTCCAGGATCTGGAGTTCGCCACAGTTCTCGGCGCTGTCACTGGCCATGTAGCGCACGGGTGATGTAGCAGCAACAGCGGTCGTCAGCCAAGTGGAATATCAGGGGAAGACGGCGTTTGTGACTCAGGTCGAAACCCTGGCCATGTGGCCGTGTTGTTCTATCCATATCAAAAGCTCGAAAACGGCTGGGAGTTCGGACCGGATAGCTATCTAGAGGGGCAGGTGTTCTGCAACTGCATCTATCCAACGAGTGATACGCCTAGTTCCTAGTTGAAAGCCTTGGCTGGCGTCCGTAGCCGTTCGATGCGATGTCCGATTTTTGGCCTCATCGCGACCCCAGCGCGACCGGCAATAGTCGGCCCACAATCAGACATTCGTTCCCATGAGCAGTTTACTCACGCATCCGCCCACGTTTGAAGCGCAAGAACATCCCGATTGCCAGCGTGGCAAGTATGCCTCCCAGAATCAATTGCCCAACGATGGCAGCCAGAGCGGCCCCGGAGACCAGGCCGAGCGCAACCGCACCCTCGATGAAGTGAAGAGCTGCGTCTAGCTTTGAGCCTGCGTAGAACTCTTGGCCATCTTTCGGCTGCGTGTTGTCAATGACTGGTCGTGGCCGACTGTAGTCAAGGCGGAAGCGCAAGCGGGGCATCGCCGGAGGAAAACTGGAGAGGCGTGACGAACTTCCGGTATTGGCCGTCAGTTCTCGTTCATCCAGGCGGAGCGCGCGGCGCGGCATACAGTGCAGTACCAAACGCTCATACGCGAAGGCATATCCTTGCGGCCCTCCGTCGACACTGGGTCAGCAGCCGCATGCGGAAATGTGGCCCGCCTCGCGTTGAGGTATGTCTGGCTGTAGTCGATACACCCATCGATCACCTCGACGACTTCGGGCTGCAGCAAATCATCATGCAGCTCGCAGACCCTCAATGCGTCTGCGATTTGTGTCACGGCCATCTGGTGCTCGGGATGCCGCACGAAGAATTTCTGGAGTGCGACTTCCTGCCAATATCGAAGCCGCGGCACTGTTCCAGCCGCCACGAATCGACGATACCCTTCTTCCCCGAGCGCCGCGCGGAACGCCGTTCTGAAGAGAGCGTTGTCAATCGAATCCATATTGCACAAGTCGGAGCAGTTGGTGGAATCTGTGGGGTCTGAAAGCCGGCGGCGGCGAGCGGCTCCTTTGGGGCGAATTCTGCTTCGACACCGAGCGGCTGCTTCTGGCCGCATTCTGCCTCTCTTGGACCGGCGACAGCGAGCCCGAAGACTTTCGTTTCCCGCAAATGTTAGACAAAGAGGCGGTCAGGAGTGCGGCCGCTACTTTCGCAGGTAGTGAAGCATGTACGTTGAGGATTCGAATGCACCACTGTCCACCGCAAGCTGAAAACACTCGCGAAGTTCCTCTTTCGAGGTAAATGTGTACTGGCCCAGGCGCTCACCTGCAAAGCGAGCAAGCCGCCAAAAGTCGAAGCCATCTGTCTCGCCGTTCTGGCCGAAATCGAAATCCACCAATCCCGCCTCAAGCTCAACGCCGATGCCATATCCGTGCTTAATGTACGGTACGCCGCCCGGAAGGACGCCGCTGTGCGGAAGGCCATTGCAAGCCCAGGCAACATTGCTTTCGGGCATCGCAATGCCTCCCTCCTTGAGGAGATTCACGGCTGCTCCTACCGCAGCCAGGAAGTCCACGATGAGGCGACGAAGGCGCGAATCCATTTGGGTGTGCATCTGGAGGTATTAGAGGATGGTGCTGGCCGACCGGTTCTGGCCGAGTTCTGCCGAATGCGGCGAAAGGCTGGTTATCGTCGATTCAAACTCGCCATTCGCGAACGCTTGACCGCGGCTGCATTCAATCCGGCACAGGTTGTCGTACAGAGAGACCTCCCTTGTGCGGCCCTTGAACGTAGCCCATGGCGGCTGGAGGAAGGTTCTCCACGCACCCGATCGAACAGGCATTGACGAGCAGCGGCAGCACGTCGGCCGCTACCCCTAGTGAGATCCACACTTGCTCTGCGCTAGCCAGATCGATGGGCCCGCCGCACACACTGCAACGGGTTGGAACAAGTTCCGGGACTATTCGCGCTAGCGACGGAAAGGGCGGCCGATATTTGTAGTTGCCATATAGCGCTCTGGTGCTCACCGTGCTCGACCGTAGGGCTCTGCATTTGGTGATTTCATACGGCAACCAGTGAAGCCCGTATGAGGTATAGGGGACGAATTGCGTGAGACTCTCCATCTCACCAATCTCCGGCGGAATCCGAAGAAGGCTGCTTCCGTATAGGTCGAGTTTTTCGACGTGCTTTAGCCCAGCGATGGAAGGCGGCAACGTGAGCACTTGGCTCCAAAGCTCAGGACCTAATTCCTTCTTCGGTGCGAAGACTGTTCGCCGATCGAGCACAGCTTCATCGACAAGCTCCAATAGCAATTGCCAGCCCGCCAAGGTGGTGTCCTGCGGTTTAAGGTGAAGTGTCATCTCCGGCCAAAGCGGCGACCGCCCCTCATCTATTGCGTCATAGATCACCTCCCACATTTGATCGTCGGGATACATCGTGCATTCATGGACGGCCATTTCCCCTCCCTGGTTCCTACAACACTGCCGATACCGCTATCTTGACGATGCCGAAAAATCATCACACCACAATGAATGTCCGGTCATGGCCGCTACCGGTAGATGGCCGCGGCGTAGTCGGCGGCCAAGTACAGACAGGTGAAGGCAACGTACTCGGGAGACGGGCTTGAGGACTTCGATTCTTCGCCGCACAGCCAAGCATCAACAGCGTCAGGGTACTGGTGCCGGTAGCCGAGCAAGGCGTTCTGGTCATCTTCAGAAAGATTTTCGACGACCTCGGAGCGGTAGCCGTCGTCCCCGATGCCAAAGCGCTGCGCCAAGGCAAGGTAGGGCCGTGCTCCCTCCGGCACCGCAGCGGCCCGCAGACCTGGAGGTTTTGCCTCTTCGGGAACGTCGTCAGGTGTCATTTTTGGCTTAGGGGTGAAGGCAATTGGAGGTCGATTGGCAATGTCGGCTCCTGGCCGACTGGAGCCAGCAGCATGCTACCTTCCGGACCGATACGGCTCGTTGGAATCACAGATGGACGTACATCAGCCTCGCCGCCCGCACCGACCCGGTTGGCTGCCCGTTGTCGACGCCGCGCGTTGCACGGGCTGCGGCTGGTGCGTCGCCGCGTGCGACCTTCACCTTCTCAGTCTCGAAGTCGAGCAATGGAAGAAGTTGTCGACGCTTCAGGACGCGGATCGGTGCACGGGCTGCAGCGATTGCGCAGTGACTTGCCCTTTTCATGCGATCACCATGCGAAAGGGCTGAAACTCCCCCGGCGTCCGGCTCGCCGCCCAGGCAATCCGCAGACCCGGGCGCGTGAGCCGGACGGTCGCGGGTGCCACGCCCCGTTCGACCATCCCGAAGAAGTCTCTTCCCGAGGCCTCTCACCTCGACTCAGCTTTGGGGCTTTGCGAGTTCCTCTGCGCTCATCATCTCCAGGCCGACGAACGGCGCGTTGCCTTCGACCCATGCGTCGTGGCCCGGCGGAATGGTGTACGACATGCCTTCCTCGATGACGGTCTGCGAGCCGTCATTCATTTGCACGGTGACCCGGCCGGAGACCGCGTACCCGACGTGAGCCACCTGGCAACTGTCCGTGCCCACGACCGGCTTGATGCACTTCGACCAGCGCCACCCGGGCTCGAACTTGAAGCGTCCGAGCGTGTAGCCCTCGAGGCGGACCACTTCAACCCGGGTCTTCTCAGGCTCCCGAACCTCATCCGGTTCGTCATGGGATTTCGTCTGAAGCTTGTTGACGTTCATCGGACTTGCCATCGCGACTCTCCTTGCGACACGAGTGAGCAAACAGTCCGCGGCAGTCTCGTGCCGAACCGCACGTGAACGATGGAATGGTAGTCCTGGGCCACGCGTGCAGTGATCTATTTCTTGCACGCAAGTGCCGCTCTTTCGATGAGCGTCATGTGGCAGTTTGCGTAAGCCGGGTTACAGAAAATCTTCGTCCACAACCAGCGACAGCACGGACCAGCGCAGTCGCTGGGCCCAGTTCGATTCGGGCTCCCGGTTAAGCACCCAGCGGCGTCCGTCGCGCAGGAAGCTCCATTGCAAGCCGCCTCGCAGAGGTACCTCGCTCACGGTGAAGCTCGCGGGCATGCGCACGCGCTGGATCAGGTCGGCCAGCTCGCCGGCCAGCGCAGGGCTGTCGACGATCAGGCCCAGTTCGGTGTTGCAGTGCGCAGAGCGCCGGTCCATGTTCATCGACCCCACGTAGAACCAGCGCCGGTCGACCACCGCGAGCTTGGCGTGCAGGCGCCCGAGCGAGCCGCGGCCGCTTTCGGTGTCGCTCCAGGCGGGATGCGGTTCGCTGGCCGGCATCAGCTCATACAGCATGGCGCCCATCTGCAAGAGGGCGCTGCGGTAGCGCGCGTAGCCATAGTGCACCAGCGGCTCATCGGTGGTGGCGAGCGAATTGGTCATCAGCGACACGCGCGCGCCCTCGCGGCTCGCATGGCGCAGCGCCTCGATCATGCGGGGCATGGGCACGAAGTAGGGCGAGACGACGAGCACCTCCGAGCGCGCGGTCCGGAACAGCTCGAGGTTCGCGACCATGACCGCACCCTCGCGGCCTTGGGGCTCAGCGGCTTCATCGACGTTGCCGCCGGCATCATCAGCGAAGCGGCCTGGCTCCGCCGCGTCCGCAACCACGCGCACCTGCGCAGGCACCAGCGCGACGCGCCCCTGCGCCAGCTGCGCGCCGACCGGGCCGCGTCCCAGCGCATCGGGTTCGTCGGCAGGCGGCATGAAGCGCGCGAGGTCGCGCACCAGCGCAGCGAAGCGTTCGCGCGCAGGAGCCGCTGCGGGGGCGCTGTCGGCCGCGATGGCTTCGAAGGGGTACGACAGCGGTCCGTTCCAGAAGGCGTCGAAGCTCGCCGACAGCGCGCGCACCGCCGGCCCGGCCACCAGCGCGTCCATGTCGATGAAGTTCGCCGGCTTGCTGCGCCCGAAGTACTCGTCGGCGATGTTGCGTCCGCCGGTGATGGCGAAGCTGTTGTCGGCAATGAAGAGCTTGTTGTGCATGCGCCGGTTCACGCGGCCGATCTCGTGCAGCGACAGCAGCACGCGCGTGCGCAGGCCGCCGCTGCGCACCGGCAGTGGGTTGAAGACGCGCACCTCGACGTTGGCGTGCGCAGCCAGCCCGGCCAGCATCTCGTCGTCTCCGCCCGTGTACAGGTCGTCGACCAGCAGGCGCACGCGCACGCCGCGCTGCGCCGCGTCGCGCAGCTCGCGCAGGAACTGCCGCCCCGCGCTGTCAGGGGCCACCACGTAGTACTGCACGTCGACGGTGTGCCGTGCGGCCTGCGCGAGTGCGATGCGTGCGTCGAAGGCCTGGTCGCCGCCCGGCAGCAGGCGCACGCCGGATGCATCGGACATCGCGCTGTCCGCAGCCGGCAGCGACGCGGCGGCGATGCGCGCCAGGGGGCTGTCCCCGAGGTCGGTGCGCGCGTGCGACGCGACACGGGGTACCTCGTTGGGCAATGCAGCGCAGCCCGCGAGCAGCGAGACGGCGAGCATGGCCGCGGCGCACAGCCAGCGGGCGAGCGCCGCATGCTGCAGCGCCAGGATGCACAAGCGGCACGCAAGGGGCTCCCATGCGGCACGCAGCGCGGCAAGAGATGGGGGGGTGTTCATGGCGGACCTCGGTGCATCGGATGCGAAGTGGCGATCGATGCAGCCAGTTTTCCGCGCGGCGCGCGCCGCAACCATTGCGCGCAGCGCCTAGTCCCCGGCGTGGCCATCCGACTAGGCCTTTGGTGTAGGTGCGCACGCTCGCTTCTTGGGGGGCTTTGCGCTAATCTGCATTCAGGACGGGGAGGGTCACCGTAGACGAGAGGCCTGTATGAAGGTTCTGCTGGTCGATGACCACGAGATCGTCTGGAACGGCACGCGCCTCCTGCTGGAGCGCATGGCCGCCGAGATCGAACCCGGCCGTCCCTTCCATTTCGACGCCGTGCGCGACGCCGAACAGGCCTGCCAGCGCGACCCCGCCGGCATCGACCTGCTGCTGCTCGACTACCACCTGCCCCAACTGTCCGGGTTGGCGGCGCTCAAGGCCGTGAAGGCGCATTTCGAGGCCACGCCCGTGTGCATGCAGTCGGCGGAAAGCTCGCCGCAGCGCGTGCGCGAGGTCATCGAGGCCGGCGCGGCCGGCTTCATTCCCAAGTCGTACCGGCTCGAGGACATGGAGGCGGCCCTGCGCGTGGTGCTGCGCCACAAGATCTACCTGCCGGCCGAGTTCGTGCTGGCCGACGACGTGACCCGCGCGCGCGACCCCGACGAGCTGCCGCGCGAGGACCTCGCCGGGTTCCTGCGCGTCGAACTGTCGCCGCGCCAGCGCGAGGTGCTGGCGCTGGCGATGCGGGGCATGCCGGTCAAGCTGATCGCGCGCCAGCTGCTGATTGCCGAGGGCACCGTGAAGGTGCACCTGTCGATGGTCTACCGGGCGCTCGGCGCGCGCAACCGCACCGATGCCATGTGCCGCGTCTTCGACGCGCAGGCGGCATGGGCGCTCGAGGCTGCGTGAGCATGCCGGCCGCGCTGGACGATCTGGACGAACGGCGCCTGCAGGTGGTCGCCGAGCAGGCCGTGGGGTTGCGCTGGCAGATCCTGCTCACCGCCGTCGTCGTCGCGGCCATCGTCTGGCGCGACGTGCCGACGCCCTGGGTGCTCGGCTGGTTCGCGGCAGTGATCGCCAGCCGCGAGTGGCGCGCCGCCGCGCTCGCGCGCATGGCCGCCGACCGCGCCCGCCCCATCGCCGCGCGGCTGCGAGCCACCGTGCGCTGGAACGTGCTGATCGGCGCCTGCAACGGCTCCGCGGCACTGTTCATGGCCCGGCTCGACCCGACGCTGGATGCGGTCCTCACGATGATCCTGGTGTCCTGGGGCGCGGGCGCCGTGTCGACCAGCGCGACCGTGATGCCCGCCTTCCTGGCCTACGCGGGGCTGCTCTTCGTGCCCACGGCCGCCATGTGGCTGGCGGCCGGCGGCTGGCTCGGCGGGGGCGTGGCCGCGCTGGTGCTGATGTTCTTCGGCGTGCAGACGCGCTTTGCCCGGCGCAACCTGCAGACCTTCGAGGAGTCGTTCGGCATCCGCGCCGAGAACCAGGCGCTGGCCACCTCGCTGGAGTTCGAGCGCGCGCAGCTGGCCATCGCGCGCGACCAGGCGGTGCGCGCCAACAACGACAAGAGCCGCTTCCTGGCCGGCGCCAGCCACGACCTGCGCCAGCCGCTGCAGGCGATGGCGCTCAACGTGGGGGCGCTGCGCCACGTGGCGATGGCGCCCGATGCGCGCGCGATCGTCGAGGTGGTCGACAGCAGCCTGGAGCAACTGCGCGCCATGCTCGATGCGCTGCTCGACGTCTCGAAACTCGATGCCGGCGTGGTGGTGGCCCAGCCGCAGCGCGTGCAGATCGACCGGCTGCTGACCGCCGTGATGGCCAGCTTCGGCGCCGCGGCGGCGGCGCGCCGGGTCGCGCTGCACACCGCCTGCCCGCCCGGCCTGGCGGTGCGCACCGACCCCGACCTGCTGCGCCGCATGCTGGCCAACCTCGTGGACAACGCGATCAAGTTCTCGCCCGCGGGCGGGCAGGTCGAGGTGCGGGTCCGCACGCAGGACGCATCGGACGCCGAGGTCGAGCTGACCGTGCAGGACAGCGGCCCCGGCATCGCCCCCGAGAACCACCGGCTCGTGTTCGAGGACCTGGTGCAACTCCAGGCGTCGGGCTCCGGCACCACGCCTGCCGCGGGACATGGCCTGGGCCTGGGCATCGTGCGGCGGATGGCCGAGCTGCTGGGCGTGCCGGTCGAGCTCGAGTCCCGCCTCGGCGCGGGCGCCTGCTTTCGCCTGCGGCTGCCGCGCGCCGCGCCCGTCGGCGCCGACGGCTGCGAGGGCGACGGCACCGGTGCACCGTGGAGCCTGGCCGGGCGCTGCGTGCTGGTGCTGGAGGACGACCCGATGGTGCGCGGCGCCTACCTCAACGCGCTGGGCGCGATGGGCTGCCGCGTGCTGTCCGCCGCCACGCTCGACCAGGCGCTGGCGCAGGTCGACGAGCCCGACGCGGTGGTGCTCGACTGCCGGCTCGGCGGCGGCGTCTCGGGCTTCGATGCTGTCGAGCGCCTGCGCGCGCAGCGCTCCGCACAGCTGGCGCTGCCCATCGTCATGGTCACGGCCGACACCGACCCGGCGGTGGTCGAGGCGGCGCGGCGTCAGGCGCTGCCGCTGCTGCGCAAACCTGTCGACGACCAGACGCTCGGCCGCGCGCTGGCCGCAGCCATCGAGCATTCCTGAATCCGCGACCATCCTGCGAGGAGCCGAACATGAACGACGGTGGCCGCGACGATGAGGATGATCCCGGCGACCGCCTGCTCTCGCAGGGCGCCGAGGTGCTGGTGCGCGAGATCGCCGCGGCGCCGCCCGACGCGCTGCACTGCGATGTGCTGGTCATCGGCAGCGGCTACGGCGGCGCGGTGGCGGCGGCACGGCTGGCGGGCGCGCTGTCGCTGGACGCGGCGCCCGGCATCGCACCGGGCGCCGTGCCGATCAAGGTCTATGTGCTGGAGCGCGGCAGCGAATACCTGCCGGGCGAATTCCCGGCCACCTTCGCCGAGCTGCCGGGGCATGTGCGCTTCAGCATGCAGGACGGCAAGCCTGCGCGCGGCAACGCCTCGGGGCTGTTCGATCTGCGCCTGGGCGGCGAGGTGAACGCGCTGCTCGGCAACGGGCTGGGCGGTGGGTCGCTCATCAATGCGGCGGTGATGGAGCGCGCCACGCCCGATGCCTTCGAGGGCGGCGCCTGGCCCGGGGGCCTCGACCTTGCCGCGCTCGCGCAGGGCTACAGCAAGGCCGAGGCCATGCTGGCGCCGGAGCAGATCCCCGAGAGCGTGTCGAAGCTCGACTCCCTGCTGAAGGCCGGCGCGCGGCTGCATGCGGCGAGCGGGAAGGCCCATGTCGCGATCGCTTTCGCCGACGGCACGCGCACGCCGGCCCAGGTGGCGATGCACCGCTGCCTGCGCTGCGGCGACTGCGTGAGCGGCTGCAACCACCGCGCCAAGAAATCGCTGGACACCAACTACCTGGCGCTGGCCCATGCACGGGGCGCGCGCCTGTTCACCGGCGGCACCGCGCACCGCATCGCGGCCCTGCCGGGAGGGGGCGGCTATGCGGTCGAGTTCTTCTTCACCGACCGGCGCAAGGCACGCACCGACAACGTCCGGCCCTACGTGGTGCGCGCGCGGCGGGTGGTGGTGGCCGCCGGCACGCTGGGCTCCACCGAGCTGCTGCTGCGTTCCAGGGGCGCAGGCCTGCCCGTCTCGCTGGCGGTGGGCCGCGGCTTCTCGGCCAACGGCGACATGATCGCGGTGGCGGCGGCGCAGAACGACGAAGCGCTGTCCAGCGCGCCCGAAGGCGAGGCGCCGGCACAGCGCAGCATCGGGCCGACCATCACCGGGTTGCTGCGCACCTGCGCGACGCAGGGCGAGCGCCCGCTGGTGATCGAGGAGTTCGCCATTCCCTCGCCGCTGCGCCGCCTGCTGGCCGAGGTGGTGACCACCACCGACGCGCTGCAGGCGCTCGCGCACATGGACCTCGACTTGCACGCGCCGGACGAAGGGCGCGATCCGCTGGCCGTGGACGACGACATGCTGCGCCGCACGCCGGTCTACGGAATGATGGGCGACGACGGGGCTGCCGGCCAGATCGGCTTCGTCGGTCATGGCGGCGAGGGCGCCGTGCTGGCCGACGCGCAGGTGCGCGTGGCGTGGCCGAAGGTGGCCGCGCTGCCCGTGTTCGAGGCGCAGATGCGCGCACTGCATGCGGCCCACGATGGCGTGGGCGGACTCGGCGGGCGCGTGCTGGCCAACCCGCTGTGGAAACCGATACCGCCGTTCGGCAGCCTCGCCGACCTGGTCGGCCAGCTGGAGGACGTGGGCTCGGTGCTGACCGTGCACCCGCTGGGCGGTTGCCGCATGGCCGACCGGTGCGAGCGCGGCGTGGTCGACAGCTGGGGCCGCGTCTACGACGGCGCTGCGGGTGCTTCTGCTGTGCCGTCGTTGCTGCCGGGCCTGGCGGTGCTTGATGGCTCGATCGTGCCGGTGTCGCTCGGCATCAACCCCTCGCTCACCATCGCTGCATTGGCCGAGCGCGCGGTGCCCGTGCTGGCCGAGGACTGGGGCCTGGCGCTGGCCGGTTCGCCACAGCCGCCGCCGTCGCAGCGCCCGTTGCGCCGCGACCTGACCCGTCCCCGCGCGCCCGCGCCCACGCGCGTCTCGCTGCGCGAGCGCATGACGGGCCGCGTGCACATCGACGGCCAGGCCTTCGCGCTGAGCGCCGAAGTCGAATTCGAGCCGTTCGACGTGCCGAGCCTGCGCGCGACGCCGCGCGTGCTGTCCCAGCCGGTGGTAGTCCTGCGCTTCGGCAAGGGCGACGACGCGCCCGTCGCGCATTGCACCGGCACCGCATCGATGCTGGTGCGCGAGAAGAGCGACAGCATCGAACGCATCCTGCGCAGCCACGGGTTGGCACGCAAGAAGCTGCTGGCGCTGGTGCAAAGCCTGCTGGACGCGCGCGCCGCATCGGCCGGCGCCGCGATCGATGAGGACGATGCCGTCTTCGAGGGCCCCGCGATGGCCGACCTGCTGGCGCTGTGCTCGCACCTGGGGCAGGTGCGCCTCATCGACTACGACTGGACGGTGGCGCGCATCGCGCACGGCGCGCCGCTGAAGGAGGGCGATCGGCTGCGGCTCACCAAGCGCATCGCGTTCGTCGAAGGCGGCAACCCGTGGCGGCAGCTGAGCGAAGGCGAACTGCAACTGCTCGGCCCCGATGCGCCGAAGCCTCTGGGCCGTCTGGTGCTGGACCCTTCCTACTTCGTCGAGACGCTGCAACCCCTGCTGCGCGTCGAGCACCAGCAGGACATGCCCAACCAGCTGGCCGACCTGGCCGAGCTGGCGCTGTGGGTGCTGCGCATCGTGCTGCACATTCACCTGCTGCACTTCGTGCCGCCGCCCGACTCGCCGCAGCACGACTGGGAGCGCCTGCCGGGCGAGGTGTACGGCGTGCGGCCCGAGCCGGTCGAGCTCGTCGCCGCAGCGGGCCCGGGCAGCGCGCCGCCGCGGCTGCTGTCGCGCTACCACCCGCCGGTGCGCCGCGCGGGGACGCGGCCCGTGATGCTGATCCACGGCTATGGCGCGAGCGGTTCCACCTTCGCGCACAGGAGCATCCCCGGCAACCTGGTGCACAGCCTGCTCGCGGCCGGGCGCGAGGTCTGGGTGCTCGACCTGCGCACCAGCATCGGCTTTCCGAACCGGCCGCGGCGCTACTGGTCGTTCGATGAGGTGGCCGAGACCGACATTCCCGACGCCTTGCGCACCGTGCAGGCGGCGCATGCAACGCCCGACGAAGCGGCGCCCATCCAGGTCGACGTGGTGGCGCATTGCATTGGCGCCGCCATGTTCAGCGTGGCGATGCTGCGCCTGCCGGGGCTGCATGCGTCCATCGGCGCGGTGGTGCTGTCGCAGGTGGGGCCGCTGTTGCGCGCCACGGCCTTCAACCGCTTCCGGGGCTATGTGGCGGGCTACCTGCAGCAGTTCATCGGCATCGACGAGTTCGACACGCGACCCACGCTCACGCGCATGAAGCGCCTGCTCGTCGACGGCTTGCTGGCGACCTTTCCCTACCCCGACGACGACGGCGAGGCCGAGCGCCTGCGCGAGGCGCCGGGCTTCGCGGCCGTGCGGCATCGGGCCGACGCCATCTTCGGCCAGACCATGCGGCTGCACAACATCGGCAAGGACACCCTCGATGCGCTCGATTCGATCTACGGCTTCGTGAAGGTGCGCGGCCTCGCCCAGGTCGGCAACTACGCACGCGAAGAGGTGCTGACCGATGTCGGCGGGCAGGGCCACGCGGTCGGCTTCGAGCAGGTCGGCCAGCGCTTCGGCTTTCCGGTGTTCATGCTGCACGGGCAGCGCAACGCAGTGTTCGACTGGCGCGGCTCGTACGAGAGCTTCTGGCTGCTCAAGCGCGTGTTCGGCAAGGACGAAGGCCTGCCGCGGGAGCCCCCGGAATTGCCGGACCCATCGGACGCTTCGAAGCCTTCCGGGAGCGACCTGTTCCTCGGCGAAGGTACCCCGCATCAGCTGCTGGTGCTCGGCGACTACGGCCACCAGGACACGCTGATCGGCGAGAAGGCCTGCATCGACGTGTTCCCGCACATCGTGCGCTTCCTCGAGGCCTTCGACAACAAGCCCGGCCGTGGCCATCCGGTGCCGCCCGACTGGCGGGCCAGCCTGCCGTGGACCGGCCCGTGGCTCGGCCTTGCGAGCCGGTCGGCGGACAACGCGGGCCGGCTGCATTGCCGGCTGGCGCTGCGCGCGCCGCCCGCGCATGTGTCGGCGCGCGCCGTGGTCTTCGTGCCCGCGTGGCGCCGCGACGGGCGCTGGTGCTTCGACTTCGAATGGATGGTGGGCCTGGAGACCACGCGCGAAAAGCTCCTGCAGGAGGCGGTGGAGATCGACCTGTTCGACGACCGGCTCGCCGACTATCAGGGCTTCGCGGTGCTGACGGCGCATGACGACCTGCCCATGGCGCGCGGCCCCCTCGAGGTGCTGGGCCGGAGGCTGCCGGCCGGGCTGTTCGCGCAGCCGCAGGACGAGCCCATCGAGCCCATCCGCAACCAGGTGATGAAGACACTGGACGCCGCCACCGACGCGCAGCGCGAGCGCGCCGTGGTGCGTCTCGACCCCGCATGGACCGGCGCCGTGCAGCGCGAGGGCGAGCCCGCGCAGGCCTCGCTGTGCTTCGCGCTCGCCAGTTGCCAGTACGTGCCGGGCCTGGTCGACCGGGTGCCCGCGCAGGCGTCGTACCGGCGGCTCGCGCAGCGGCTCGAGGTGCTCGCGCCGCCGCACAAGCCGCAGCTGCTGGTGCTGGCCGGCGACCAGGTGTATGTCGACCAGACCGCCGGGCTCTTCGTTCCGGCCGGCGGCGACGACGTCGGCCAGGCCTATGCGCTCACCTTCAGGCTGGAGGCGCTGCGCCAGGTGATGGCCTCGCTGCCGACCTGTCCGCTGCTCGACGATCACGAGGTGATGGACGACTGGGAGCCGGGCCCCGACCCCTGTGGAACGCCGGCCGTGCGCGCCGCGCTCGACGGCTACGTCGCGCAGCAGCACAAGCTGGTGCGGGGCATCGGCCCGCAGCGCGACCCGCGTCCCTTCGACTACCGCATGGCGCCGGCCGGTTTTCCGTTCTACATGCTCGACACGCGCAGCACGCGGCAGCGGCGGGCGCTGCGCACGGACGCGCAAGCCACGCCGCTGGACCAGGCGGCGATCCGTGCCGAGGCCGGCATGGGCGACCTGAAGAAGTGGCTCGAGGCAGCGCCCGCCGAACTGCCCAAGTTCATCGTGTCGCCGGTGGCGCTGTTCCCGATGCCGCGCGCGGCCGTCTTCGGCGACCCGGCCCAACGCCTGGGGATGGACGACTGGAGCGGCTACCCGGCCTCGCAGCGCGCGCTGCTCGAACTGCTGCGCGACACCACCGCGCGCCACGTGGTGGTGCTGTCGGGCGACCGCCACATGTCGAGCGTGTCGAGCCTCTGGCTGCAGGCGGCGGGTGGGCCGGTGGAGGTGATCTCGGTCGTGTCCTCGGGCCTGTATGCACCCTGGACCTTTGTCAATGCGCGGCCCGACGCGTTCTGGCTCGACGGCCAGGTCGAACTCGGCGCCGTGCCGGGTGCCTTCGGCGCCACCATGGTCACGGCGGCCGTGGGCACCGGCAACGGCTTCGCCGTGCTGCAGGTGGAACGCGGCGCCACCGGGCATTGGCGGATCGGCGTCACCCTCGACCTGGACGACGGGCTCACGCAATGCCTTCGCGAGCTCGATCCGGCCGGTGGTGGCTGGACGGTGCAGGGGCCGGCGCGCTTCGCACGCAAGCAGCGCCTGTGATTCACGGCGGCAGGCAGAAGAAACGGGCCCGTGAAATCGACAGGCCGTTTACAGGCACCGTACGCACGACACAGTGCCATACAAGCCACTGCACAGTTGCCTTCACAGTGCTCTTCCGCCGTCGCCGGCGCCGTTGCCACGGAGTTTGCGTAGGCCACCCACAACGCCCTTCGGCCACCTTGCCGAGGGGCCATCGGAGCACAAGCCGTGTTGTCGCAGAAAAAGAACGCCGCCTTCCTCGTCTCGACCTCGGGCCACCGCCTCCCGGCGTGGCCGTGGCGCGCAGGAAGAAGCAGGCCTCGTTCGCGTACGCCGGCTGGATCTGGCGCGCAGAAAAGTAGCGCTTTTTAGTTAATGCCATGTAACGCCATCGGGCGTTACCGACAGGCCAACCAGGCGCTTGGACGCACGCGCTCGGCTGAACGCATGCTGACTGCGCGACGTCAGAGGGGCATGTCATGTTCACCCGTTACGCCATCCGCGCGCTGCTGTGCATCGCCGTCGTGCCGGCCATCTCCGAGGAGCCTGCACCCATCCATGGCCGCGTGTTCCTGAGCAAAGCCGAGGTCGAGAGCACCTTGATCGGCAAACCCATCGTCTCGAGCAATCTGTCGACCGGCATGGTCTCGCGCTGGCAGTTCTATACGGATGGCCGCGTCGACTTCGTCAACCAGAGCGGACCGGGCAAGGCGTCGGGCAAATGGGTTCTCAACGCCGACGGCTCGATGTGCGTGACGATGATTTCCCGAACCGGGTGCCGCTACTGGTTCAGGAACGAAAAAGACGGCGCCATTGCGAATGCCAGGACCAGGGAGCCGAACGCGCCGACCGTGGCCGAGATACGGTTCGAGTGATGGTGCGGGACAGTGCCCTCAACGCCCTCAACGCGCCGGTGATGAAAGCGCACGCATCCAGCGCTCGCGCTCTTCGTCTTCCAGCGCCAGCAGGCTCTCGGGCGAGCCGCCGCCGCCGACCACGCGAAGGTCTTGCAGCTGCTTGCGCACCTCGGGCGTGGCAAGCACCTGGGCCACGGCTTCCTGCAGGGTGCGATTGGACGCGGCCTCCGAATTCGCGGGTGCCCAGAGGCTGAAGTGGTCGTAGGTCGTGTAGCCGCTCAAGGGCGCGCTCGACGCCAGCGTCGGCCACGGCATACCTTCGAAGCTTTGCGGGTGCGCCGGGTCGGCGGTGGTGCCCAGCACACGCAACTGGCCGCGCCGCACGGCGACCGCCACGCCGTTCACGGGCGCGAACAGCAGGTCCACCGCGTGCTCCTTGGTAATGACGTCCGAGTCGGGGTACATGCCCTTGAAGACCACGCGCTGCACGTCGACGCCGCTCGCTGCGCGGAACTGGCCGAAGGCGAGGTGGCCCGTCCAGCCGTCGTCGCCCGTGCCGATGCGCAGGTTGCCCGGGTGGGCCCGTGCGTAGGCCAGCAGGTCGTCCGTGCTGTGAATGCCCAGCGTGTCGGCCTTCGTGCTGTCGATGGCCAGCACCAGAGGCTCCGATGCCAGCAGCGTGACGGGGCGAAGGGAATGCATCAGCGCATCGATCGGCGCGGCCTGGTGCACGCCCTCGATGCCTCCGCGCGGCAGCCGCAGTGCCGCGAGCAGGACCTTCTCGTTGCCGCCCTCCGTCATCAGCCGGCGATAGTCGGCCTCGGTGGCTGTCGGCACGTGATCGACCTGCACGCTGCGTCCCAGCAGGGTGGGCAAGTGGCTGGCCAGCATCTCGGCATAGTGGCCGCTGCGGCCACCGGGCGGAACCAGCACGGTGACGTGAAGCGGGGGCTGCGGCACGGCGGCAAGCCATTGCCCTGCATCGTTCATCAGGCCATAGCGTAATTCCCACGCACCGCCCGTGGACGCGTTGCGCACCAGGGCGTCGACCACCCAATGACGGCCCACGCGGTGGAACTGCCGGATGATCGGCCGTTCGTCCTGCCACCCGGGCGGCCGCCAGTCCTCTGGGAACGCGCCCGAGACGACGGCGTAGCCATGACGGAACCGGCGCGCCGATTCGAACTGCGGCGCGATCGCCCATTGGCCCCGCGCGTTCTGGTAGCCCCATCGGCCGGTGGCCGCGTCCTTGACCGGCCGCAGCGCGGCGCCGGCATTGCTGCTGCCATGCAGTCGTTGCCAGCGACACACCTGCGGCGTGCCGGCGTTGCGCTGCAGATCCAGCCCGGTGGCGGTGCACAGCTGGATGCGCCGCTGGGCTGTGGCGTCGGGCCGCTCGCCGAAGATGAACGGAATCACCATGCGTCCGCGCGCGTCGATCAGGCCCGAGCCGGTGGAGCCAGGCGTCACCATCTGCCGCTTGTAGTCCATCCACCGTGCAGTGGTGATGTCCCGCGGCGGGGCGGGGGGGCGCCACTGTCCCCGTGCATCGCGCAGGCCAGGCTGTGCGAACACCGTGTCCACCTGCAGCTCGGAGGGCACGGGCCTGGATCCATCGGGCATCAGGTAGGAGAGGGCCGCAGGGGAGTCGGTGGAGATCGTGTCCTTGCCATCGCAACTCACGGGCGGAACGGCCCACTGGCCTTGCGCATCGATGCGCCCGTTGGCCGTGGTGGTCCGCAGTCCGCCGCCGGGCTTTCGCTCCACCAGCCACACCCGGTGCAGCGGCTGCAGTGCGGGATTGACGGAGATGTATTCCTGCCGCACGACCTGCCAGCGTCCATCGCAGAAGCTGCGCGCCGTCGGCGAAAGGAAAAGCACGCGCCCGTCGAGGGCGTCGAACAACGCGGGGGCGCGCTCGCTGTGCTTGCCCGGATTCAGGCTCAGCCAACGCGCCCGTTCGATCAGGTTGGGGGCGATGCCGATGGTGAAGGTGAAGATGTCTTCCCACGGTGGCGCCTGTGCATCCACCGGCTGCAGTTGCCAGGTCGGCTGCATCGGCAACGCGCGTTCCGGGTTGGCGTACAGCGCCTGGTAGGTCGGCGGCGCTGCGTGGGCCGGACCGAGAGCGATGCCGAGCCACAGCAGGGCGGCAAAGAGACGCAGCCGCTTCATCGGACGACCAAGAAACAAGGGTTCAGCCTCGGGTCGTGGCCGCAGATGGATGCCATTCCATCGCAGGCATCGCGGTTCGCCGAGGCGCTCGCGGTTGAACGCGCGGCGGCTGTTTGCCTGCTTGAACGATTTGTGGGCCCTCGCTCAAACTTCGTATGCATAGATGCAAGTGAGCTCGGCCCCTTTCAGCGCGGATTGAAAGGGCTCAGGCGCATTCTTGAGGATGGCGCCAAAGCTGGCGTTGAGTTTGCCGGCACCCATGCTGCCTTTGTACTTGATGCTCTTGGGCTTGGCTTGAAGCTGGAGCTTGTTCGAACCGGACAGCGCAGCTTCCAACCTGAAGACGCCATGGCGGAAATCGGTGGACTCGGAGGTTTCCGCCTGAGGTGAAACCAGGCGCATGGTTTGCCCGCCATAGGAGAGCTTCAGATCGACCTCCACGATGGAGGCGGGAACATCGCCCACCAAGGTGAGTGCCTGCCCCGCGTGACTTCCGGTGCAGTTCAGTCGCGCCGTATTGGCACCTGCGAGGGCCTGACCCGAGAGGGCGGAAAGCAACACGAGGGTGCAAAGAGGAAAGATTTTTCTCATAGGTTTTCCAAGGCACTGACGCGATGTGTCCCGCACGATCTGCGAGACAGGCTGGGCAGCGCGAACATGCCGGTCACGGGCTCCTCCACAAAAACGTTTCTGATCATAGGCGGAGCCATTCGCCGCGAATGCTCCGCTTCTCATCGCTTTCCGCGCCCCCACTGGTCCGCCCAGGCTGACAACGGCTTCAGCGCCTTCGAAAGCCGCCGTCCTTCGTCCGTCAGTCGATAGCCACCCTCGGCATGTTCGACGAGGTCGACTTCCCTCAGTTCGGTGAGCCGCGTGTTGAGCAATCGGGTGTTCGTCTCGCACGCGTCCTGCAGGGCCCTGAAGGTCAGCGAGCCCTCCCGAAGTTCCCAGAGCACGCGCAGCGCCGTGCGCCGGCCCAGCAGGTCCAGCGCGACCATGAGGGGACGGCCGGTGGTGGAACCGCGAACTGGGTGGCCGATGCGAGGTGTCGTCATGCTTTACTTTATACAGCAACGGACCTACGATGGCGTGGCCCTTGAATCAGGAGTCTGCATGCCCGCACGCATCGAGCCAGCAACGCCGCCATTTGGTGAAGACATTTCCGGGTCACTCGACAGGGTGATGAAGGGACAGCCCCCCTTGCGGCTGTTCACGACCTTGGCACGCGACCCTCGTCTGTTTCAGAAATTCTTTGCCGGCGGGTTGCTGGACAAAGGCCACTTGAGCATCCGACAGCGCGAGATCGTGATTCATCGCACCACGGCATTGTGCAAATCCGAATACGAATGGGGCGTCCACGTCACGGTCTTCTCGAGGCTCGCCGGCCTGACGCCAGAGCAGGTTCAGGCGAGTGTCACGGCTTCGGCGAACGACGCCTGCTGGTCGGCCGAGGACCAGGTGCTTCTGCGCCTGTGCGACTCCTTGCACGCGCACGCCGACATCGACGATGGCCTGTGGGACGCGTTGCGAACGTACTTCAGCGAAGAAGCCATCATCGAACTGCTGATGCTGGCCGGCTTCTATCGCACCGTCAGCTACCTCACGAACGGGCTGCGCCTGCCTCTGGAAGCGTCGGGCGCGCGATTCCCCGCTTGAGGCGATCAACCAGCGTGCAACCCCAGGAGAAATCTCGATGATCAAGGTCAGTGTCATGTACCCCTACGCCGCAGGCGCGCGGTTCGATCACGCGTACTACCGCGAGCGGCACATGCCCATGATGAAACGACTGCTCGGCGCTGCGTGCCTGTACTACATGGTGGACAAGGGCATCTCGGGGCGTGGTGTGGGCACTGACCCTGCGTACATCGCCAAGTGCGACTTCGTCTGCACCTCTGTCGACGCTTACCGGGCGGCCTCTGCCCAGCACCAGGAGGAGATCCGGGGCGACATCGGCAATTACACGGACATTCAACCCGTGGTGCAGATCAGCGAGGTGGTCGTGGAGCGTTCGGAGGCCTGAGTTCCCTCCGAGCGCGGGGCGTCGGCATGGAGGACAAGCCAATGAATACGGACAGCCGCATCATCGTTTCGCTCGACTTCCCTGCCGCCGCATTGGCGGCGGACCTCGTGAAGCAACTGGGCGCAGCGACCACGCACTACAAGGTCGGCCTGCAGCTGCTGACCGCGGCGGGACCTTCGGTCGTCCGCGAGCTCGTTGATGCCGGGAAGCGTGTCTTCCTCGACCTCAAGCTGCTGGAAATTCCCAGTTCGGTGGCGGGCGCGGTCACCGCAGCCGGACATCTGGGTGCGTCGATGGTGACGGTGCACGCCTCAGGCGGTTCCGCCGTGCTTCGCTCGGCCGTCCAGGCCGCGAGCCCGTTCCCTCAACTGAAGGTGCTTGCGCTCACGGTCATCACCAGCATGAGTGACCAGGACTTGGAAGAGGTGGGCGTCGCCTCGACGGTTCCAGAGCAAGTCGCACGACTGGGCCGTCTGGCCGCCGCGGCCGGTTGCCATGGCGTTGTTGCGTCGCCATTGGAGGTGAGGCTGCTTCGCGAGATCCTGCCGCCCGATGCCCTGATCGTGACGCCAGGCGCGCAGCTCCCAGGCGATGAAAAGAATGACCACGCGCGGGCTGCGACGCCCTCGCAGGCCATCGGGGCTGGCGCGACGCACGTGGTCATCGGCCGCCCGATATCGCGTGCCCCTGATCCTGCAGCCGTGTTCGCCGCCGTGCGCGCAGAACTGGCTACCGCCATCCAACAACACTGAAGCGGTCAGGCGGGTTGGGGCTGGCACTTCGCCGCAGCGCCTGAACGGCCAGCACCACAGCCACGCTCATCGTGCGCAGGACACCGGGTGCTTCCCGCAGCGAAATCAAGGAGGAGGCCGCAGGCCGGGGGGACATTCGCGCAGCGAAGTACCCGGTGGCCTGCGCACGCGCCCCGAAGAGTTTCAGCGCAGCGCTTCGACCAGATCCAGGACCATGCGATCCGGCCCGAAGACCTCGACCCCGTGCGCCAGCAAGGCATCCACAGCCTGCGCAATGCCATGGCTCGAAGAAGACTGCTCCGCCATGTCGTTGTAATACCCCAGGTCCTTCTTCGCATTCGCCATCGAGAACTTCAGCGAATCGGTGCTGCCCGTCAGCAGCTTGGGCTTGAGGCGTTCCAGCGCCACGCCGTTGCCGCCGCCCTTGGCGAGCACGTCCACGAACACCTCGGGCTTCACGCCGGCGCGCTGCGCGCAGGCCGCGGCCTCGCACAGCAGTGCCACGGTGCCCAGCGACACGAAGTTGTGCAGCAGCTTCATCGCATGGCCCGCGCCCACATCGCCGACGTGCGTGACGTTCTCGGCAAAGCAGCGCAGCAGCGGCAGGCACGAGGCCAGCACTTCGGCGTCGCCGCCCACCAGCAGGTTCAGGCGGCCTTCGGCGGCTTCCTTGGCGGTGCGGGTCATGGGCGTGTCGAGGAAGCGGCCGCCCTTGGCGAGCACGGCCTGCGCGACCTTGGCGGTGGAGGCGGGCACGGCGGTGGAGCAGTCGATCACCACGGTGCCGGGGCGCAGCGTGCTCAGCGCACCGTTGTCGCCGAGCATCACGGCCTCGACCTGCGGCGTGCCGGTCACGCACAGGATCAGTACATCGACCTGCGCGGCCAGCGTGGCCACGTCTTTGGCCGACGTGGCGCCGGCCTTCAGCAGGTCGTCGATCGGCTGGTTGCCCGCATGCTCCAGCACGGTGAGCTGGTGGCCGTGCTTGACGATGTTGCTGGCGATGCCGTGGCCCATGAGGCCGACGCCGACGAGGCCGACTTTGCGCGAGGTTTGTGGTTGCTGTTCAGTGGTGGTCATGAATTCATCCGTGCTTGATGGCGATGGTCTTGAGGGTCGTGAAGCCGAGCAGGGCCTCGAAGCCCTTCTCGCGGCCGAAGCCGCTCGATTTCACGCCGCCGAAAGGCAGTTCTACACCACCCGCCGCCCCGTAATTGTTCACGAACACCTGGCCGCAATGCAGCTTGTGCGCCATGCGCAGCTGGCGCCCGCCATCGCGCGTCCACACGCCGGCCACCAGGCCGAAGTCGGTGCCGTTGGCCAGGCGCACCGCCTCGGCCTCGTCGGCAAACGGCATCACGGCCAGCACCGGGCCGAAGACCTCGCGCTGGGCCAGGTCGCTGTCATGCGGCACGTCGCGGAACAGCACGGCCTCCTGGTAGTAGCCGGTGGACGGCGCCTGCGGCGACACGGTGCCGCGCGCCGCCACCTTCATGCCGCTGGCCTCGGCGGTCGCGACCATGTCGCGCACCTGGCGGAACTGCTTCTCGTTGATCAGCGGGCCCATGTCCAGGTCTTCGGCGGGCGTGCCCGCGCGCACGGCCGTGAAGCGCTTCGCGAGGCGCTGCACGACCTCTTCATAGATCGACTGCTCGACCAGCACGCGGCTGCCCGCCGAGCAGGTCTGGCCGGCGTTCTGGATGATGGCGTTGAGCAGCACGGGCTCGGCCGCGTCGAGGTCGGCGTCGGCGAACACGATCTGCGGCGACTTGCCGCCCAGCTCCAGCGTCACTGGGCAGTGGCGCTCGGCCGCGGCCAGGCCCACGCTGCGGCCGGTCATGGTCGAGCCGGTGAACGAGATGTGGTCGATGCCCCGGTGCGCGCACAGCGCGGCGCCGGCTTCCTTGCCGTAGCCCGTGACCACGTTGAGCGCACCGGCCGGAAAGCCGACCTCGGTCGCGATCTCGGCCAGGCGCAGCAGCGACAGGCTCGCGTCTTCCGCCGGCTTGACCACGCAGGCGTTGCCCGCGGCGAGCGAGGCGCCCACGCTGCGGCCCGCGATCTGCATCGGGTAGTTCCAGGGAATGATGTGGCCCGTCACGCCGTGCGGAATGCGCACGGTGAGCACGGTGTAGCCG
This sequence comes from Variovorax sp. GW531-E2, assembly GCF_059423125.1. Lineage (NCBI taxonomy): Bacteria > Pseudomonadati > Pseudomonadota > Betaproteobacteria > Burkholderiales > Comamonadaceae > Variovorax > Variovorax sp. GW531-E2. The sequence goes on from NZ_JBWKXQ010000024.1 coordinate 32,348, forward strand.
CGCTCGTAGGGCAGGGTGTCGCCGTGCAGCTTGTCGCAGGCGCCGGCGTAGTACTCGAAGTAGCGCGCCAGCGCGGTCGCGTCGTTGCGTGCCACGCGCAGTGCCTTGCCGGTGTCGCGCGCCTCGAGCTGGGCCAGCTCTTCGTGGTGCTGCATCACGGCGGCGCCGAGCTTGGCGAGCAGCCGGCCGCGCTCGAGCGCGGTGGTGGCGCCCCAGGGGCCGTCGAAGTGCTCGCCCATGGCCTGGCGCGCGGCGCGCACGGCGGCGTCGATGTCGGCGGCGGTGCCGCGTGCGATGGCGCCGAATTTCTGGCCGTCGCTCGGGTCGATCACGTCGATGGTGGCGTTGCCTTCGGACGCCACGCGGCGGCCGTCGATGTAGTGGGTGGCGTTCATGGGAAGGTGTGTCTCCGTGTGGCGGATCAGGTCAGATCGGTTCCGGCCAGGGCTTCTGGGCGTCGCGAATCTGTTCGAAGGCGCGGCTGAACTGCAGCACGCCCAGGTCGTCGAAGCGGCGGCCGGCCACCTGCAGGCCGATGGGCAGGCCTTCGGCCGAGTAGCCGCAGTTGACCGACGCAGCAGGCTGCTCCGACATGTTGTAGGGCACCGTGAAGCCGATGTGTTCCAGCGGCCGCATCGGGTCGTTGGTGGGCGAGGCATGGTCCGCGGGCGCGGGCATGTTGGGCGACACCGGCGAGATCACGAAGTCGTAGGCCTTGGTGGCGGCCACCGTGGCCGCGCGCGTGGCGACGAACTGGCTGTAGCCGTCGAAGACGTGCGCGCCCGAGAAATCGGCCGCGCTCTCGGCCCATTCGCGGATGTACGGCAGGATCTTCGCGCGCTGTTCTGCGCTCATCGCCTGCATGTCGAGGCACGAGCGCATGCGCCAGAAGTGGTCCATGCCCTGCAGCATCTGCGGCGTCATGAAGGCCGGGATTTCCTCGACGTGAGCGCCAGCGGCCTCGATGCGTTTGGCGGCATCGCGCACGGCCTGCGCGATCTGCGGATCGAGCGGCAGGCCGCAGCCGGCGTCCATGTGCAGCGCGACGCGCTTGCCCTTGAGGAACGACGGATCGACCTCGAAGGCGTTCCAGTCGATGCCCGGTGCAGGCAACTCGGAATAGTCGCGGTCGTCGGGTTGCGCGACCGAGGCCATCATCAGCGCCGCGTCGGCCACGGTGCGCGTCATCGGGCCGGCGCAGCGGCCCATGTAGGGCGAGCTCAGCGGAATGCGGCCGAAGCTGGGCTTGAGCGTGAAGATGCCGCACCAGCTGGCCGGCAGGCGCAGCGAGCCGCCGATGTCGGTGCCCACGTGCAGCGGGCCGTAGCCTGCGGCGGCCGCCGCGCCGGCGCCCGCGCTGGAACCGCCCGGCGTGCGCGAGGTGTCCCACGGGTTGCGCGAGAGGTCGTGAAAGCTCGACAGGCCCGACGACAGCATGCCCAGGTCGGGCATCGTGGTCTTGGCCACCATCACCGTGCCGTCGGCCTTCAGGCGCGCGGCGGGGGGCGAGTCGTAGGTCATCGGCACGAGCTCGTAGGCGGCGGTGCCCAGCGGCATCGGGTCGCCCTCGGTCGCGAGGTTTTCCTTGATGGTCACAGGCACGCCGTCGAGCGTGCCGCGCGGCGTGCCGGCGAGCCAGCGCGCCTCGGAAGCGCGCGCCTGTTCGAGCGCGGCTTCGGGGCGGAACAGCCAGGTGGCGCGCAGCTGCGGCTCGCAGCTGCGGCTCGCAGGCCGCGATGCGTTCGTTGACCGCGCGCGTCACCTCGACCGGCGAGAGTTCCTTGGCGGCATAGGCGGCGTGCAGTTCCCGCACGCCCAGGGCGTAAAGAGGCTTCGTCATCGCCGCATCAACCCCACGAGATGGCAGCCAGGTCGTTCGCGACGATCGGCATGTTCGGCCACAGGCCCTTCACTTCCTTGCGCGCGACCGTGGGGAACACGGCCTGGAACAGGAAGCCGTTGACGGCATCGTTGGCGAGCATCTTCTGCGCCTCGCCGAGCAGCGCGTTGCGCTTCTTCTCGTCGGGCTCGCTCTGCACCGAGGCGTACAGGTCGCGGAACTTCTTCGAGTCGTAGCCCCAGTAGTAGTCGGGCTCGGTGTACTTCACGAGGTCGAAGGGCTCCACGTGCGCGACGATGCTCAGGTCGAAGTCGTGCCCGCCGCCGAAGGTGCCGCTGAGCCACTGGGCCCATTCGACGTTCTGGATCTTCACGTTGATGCCGATGGCCGCGAGCTGGGCCGCGATCACCTCGCCGCCCTGGCGTGCGTACGAAGGCGGCGGCAGCGTCATGCGCAGTTCCAGCGGCGTCTTCACGCCCGCATCGGCCAGCAGCTTCTTCGCCTTGGCGATGTCGAAGGGGTTGATGCCGGTGGTGTCGACATAGCCCGGCGCACCGATCGGGTAGTGGCTGCCGATGGCCTTGCCGAAGCCGTCGGCCGCGCCCTGGATCACCACGTTGCGGTCCACCGCGGCCAGGATGGCGCGGCGCACGCGCACGTCGTCCAGCGGCTTGCGCTTGTTGTTGATCGCCAGGATCACCTTGCTGCGCGTGCCCACTTCGAGCACGCGGAAGCGCGGGTTGGCGCGGAACTGGCCCACGCTGCGCGTGCCGGCGCGCGGGAAGATGTCGATGTCGCCGGCCATCAGCGCCGCGGTCTGCGCGGCCGAGTCGGACATGAACTTGAAGACGAACTTGTTGACCTTGGCCAGCGCCGGGTTGCGGTACGTCGGTGACTTCACGAGCGAACAGGCCGAGCCGCGCTGCCAGCTGTCGAGCTTGTAGGGGCCGGTGCCCACGGGCTTGGTGGCGTTGGTGTCGGCGCTCTTGGGCTCGACGATGCAGGCGGTGGCCTGGCCCAGCATGAAGAGCAGGTCGGGGTTGGGCTGCACGGTGGTGATGACCACCGTGTCGGCGTCGGGCGTCTTCAGGCTGATCTCGCTGAAGAAGCGCTTGTCCTTGTTGGTGCTCTTCTCGCCGGCCGCGCGCTCGAAGCTGAACTTGACGGCGGCGGCGTCGAAGGCCTCGCCGTTCTCGAACTTCACGCCCTTGCGCAGCTTGAAGGTGTGGGTCTTGAGGTCGGGCGACACGGTCCAGCTCTCGGCCAGGAGCGGTGTGACGCTGCCGTCGGCGTTGATCTTGGTCAGCGTCTCGAAGATGTTGTAGTGCGCGATCTCGGCAATGGCCGAGGCGGCGGCGGTGGTCGGGTCCAGGCCCGGCGGTTCCAGCGGCATGCCGATGGTCAGCATGTTCTTGCCGGTCTGGGCCTGCGCGAACAGCGGGAAGGCGCCGGGGATCGCGGCGGCGATGGCGGTGCCCATGAGGGTGCGTCGCTTCAACATTCGGGGGTTCTCCTGGAAGAAAAAAGGGGCTGCCGGTTCGACCCGTTCGGGCCTACCGCGATGGCGAGTGCAGCACGGCCGACAGCAAGGTGCGTGTATATGGGTGTTGCGCGTGGGCAAAAAGTTCGGCGGGCTGGCCGCGTTCCACGATCTGGCCCTTGAACACCACGCACACCTCGTCGCACAGGTGGTTGACCACGGCGAGGTCGTGGCTGATGAGCAGGTAGCTGATGCCGAACTGCTGCTGCAGGTCCTGCATGAGGTTGAGCACCTGGGCCTGCACCGAGACGTCGAGTGCGCTCACGGGTTCGTCGGCGACGATGAGCTTGGGGCGCGTGATGAGCGCGCGTGCGATCGCGATGCGCTGGCGTTGGCCGCCGGAGAACTCGTGCGGGTACTTGTCGAGGTCGGTGGTTCGCAGGCCGACGGCGGCGAGGGCTTCGGCGGCGCGTTCGCGCTGCTCGGCGCGGCGCGTTTCAGCCAGCGCTTCGAGCGGCTCGGCGACGATGCGCGCGACGGTCTGGCGCGGGTCGAGCGAGCCGTACGGGTCTTGAAAGACCATCTGGAAGTCGCGCCGCGCGGTGCGCAGCTCGGCCTTCGAGAGCGCGTGCAGGTTGCGGCCTTCGAGCGCGACGCTGCCCGAGGTCGGCGTGTCCAGCGCCATCACGAGGCGCGCGATGGTCGACTTGCCCGAACCCGATTCGCCGACGATGCCCACGCTCTTGCCGGCCTGCACCTCGAAGCTCACGCCGTTGAGCGCTTTTACGGTCGGCGGCGGGCCGAAGAGCTTTTCGCGCGGCAGGGCGTAGTGCCGCACGAGGTCGGTCACCTGCAGCAGCGGGGTCGAAGAGGAAGACGTCGAAGTCATCGGGGTGCTCATGCGGCGGCCAGCGTGGCGTGCGCGGCGACGGCGTCGAGGTGCAGGCAGCTCACCGCATGGCCGTTGGGTTGGCGGGCCACCGGCGGTTTCGTGGTGTGGCAGGCGTCGGTCGTGAAGTCGCAGCGGCCCGCGAAGCCGCAGCCGCGCGGAATGTCGACCAGCTCGGGCACGCTGCCGCGGATGGTGGGCAGCCGGCCCGCGCGCACGGCGCCGAGCGCGGGGCGCGCGGCGAACAGGCCGCGCGTGTAAGGGTGGGCGCGGTCGGCAAAGACCGTTTCGGTCGGGCCGCTTTCCACCGCGCTGCCGCCGTACATCACGAGCATGCGCTGCACGCTGCTGGCAATCACGCCGAGGTCGTGCGAGATGAGGATGAGCGCCATGCCCATTTCGGCGACCAGGCCCTGGATCAGGTCGAGCACCTGCTTCTGGATCGTCACGTCGAGCGCGGTGGTGGGCTCGTCGGCGATCAGCAGGTCGGGGCCGCAGGCCAGCGCCATCGCGATGCCGATGCGCTGGCGCTGCCCGCCGGAGAACTGGTGCGGGTAGGCGTCGAGGCGCGAGGCGGCGTCGGGAATGCCGACGCGGTCGAGCAGGTCGAGCGCTTCCTTGCGCGCCTGCGCCTTGGTGAGGCCGCGGTGCAGCATCAGCGGCTCGCCGACCTGGCGCGCGATGGTGTGCACCGGGTTCAGCGCCGTCATCGGCTCCTGGAAGATCATGCCGATGCGGTTGCCGCGCAGCTGGCACATCTGCTTTTCGGGCAGGCCGACGAGTTCCTGGCCGTCGAGCTTGATGCTGCCCGTGACCTTGGCGGTGGAGGGCAGCAGGCCCATGAGCGACATGACGGTGATCGACTTGCCGCAGCCCGACTCGCCCACGATGCCCAGCGTTTCGCCGCGCTCCAGCGAGAAGGAAATGCCGCGCACGGCTTCAGCCGGGCCGCGCTGGGTCTGCAGGCCGATGTGGAGGTCGTTGACTTCGAGAAGGGGCATGGCGGTCTACCTTGCGCGGGCCAGGCGCGGATCGAGCAGGTCGCGCAGACCGTCGCCCAGCAGGTTGAGGCCGAGCACCGCGAAGGCGATGGCCATGCCCGGGAAGACGGCCAGCAGCGGCTGCTGGAACATGAGGGTCTGGGCTTCGCTGAGCATGCGGCCCCATGAAGGCTGGGGCGGCTGCGTGCCGAGGCCGAGGTAGGAGAGCGCAGCTTCGGCCAGGATCGCGATGGCGAAGCGGATGGTGATCTGCACGATGAGCACGGCCGAGATGTTCGGCAGCACGTGCTGCATCGTGATCGCGAAGCTTCCCTTGCCGCAGGCGCGTGCCGCGGCTACGTATTCGCGCGACCAGATGGCGTTGGCCGAGGCGCGCGTGATGCGTGCGAAGGTCGGGATGTTGTATATACCGATGGCGATGATCGCGTTGACGATGCCGGCGCCGAACACGGCCGTCATCATGATGGCCGAGAGGATGGCGGGGAAGGCGAGCGTGAAGTCCGACAGGCGCATCACCGCCTCTTCGACCCAGCCGCGTCTCGCAGCAGCGAGCAAGCCCAGCGCTGTGCCGACCACGAGGCCGATGCCCACGGCGATCACACCGACGAGGATGGAGGCGCGCGCGCCCACCAGCAGCAGCGAGGCCACGTCGCGCCCGAAGGCATCGGTGCCGAGCCAGTGCGTGGCCGAAGGCCCCTGCATCTTGTTCGCCATGTCCATCGCGTAGGGCGACCAGGGCGTCCAGACGAAGGAGATCAGAGCCGCCAGCAAAAGCAGCAGCGCGAACACGCCGCCGATGACGAAGCTGCGGTGCTTGACCGCACGGCGCCAGAAGCCGGGCGCGAGGGGCGCGCCGGAAGCGGGCACGGAAGGGGAGAGGATGGCGCTCATATGTCGCTCGCCTTGATGCGCGGGTCGATCACGGCGTACAGCACATCGACCACGAAGTTCACGATGACCACCATGGCCGCGAGCAGCATCACGCAGTTGCGCACCACGATCAGGTCGCGGTTGCTGATGGCCTGGAAGATCAGCCGGCCCAGGCCCGGCAGGTAGAACACGTTCTCCACCACGATGGTGCCGGCCAGCAGTTCGGAGAACTGCATGCCCATGACGGTGATCACGGGGATCATCGCGTTGCGCAGCACGTGGGTCCACAGCACCATGCGCTGCGACACGCCCTTGGCGCGCGCGGTGCGAACGAAGTCTTCACGCATCACCTCGAGCACGGCCGAGCGCGTGATGCGCGCGAGGATGGCCGCTTGCACCACAGCCAGCGACAAGGCCGGCAGCAGCAGCGATTTCAATCCCGCGAAGATGCCTTCACCCCAGCCCTCGAAGCCGCCCGCGGAGAACCACTGCAGCTGCACCGAGAACACGAGGATCAGCAGGATCGCGAACCAGAAATTGGGGATGGCGATACCGACCTGGGCCATGCCCATGAGGCCGACGTCGCCGAGCTTGTTGTGGCGTGCGGCAGCCGTCACACCCACGAGCAGGGCGATGACGACGGTCAGGGCCATGGCCATCACGGCCAGCGGCACGGTGAGCGCCAGGCGCTCCAGGATCAGGTCGATGACGGGCGAGCTGTAGGCATAGCTGTCACCGAGGTTGCCGGTGAGCATGCCGCCGATCCAGTGCCAGTAGCGGGTCCACGCGGGCTGATCGAGGCCGAGCTTGGTGGCCAGGGCAGCGACGGCGTCGGGCGAGGCGTCGGGGCCCATGAGCATCTGCGCGGCGTTGCCGGGGAGAATTTCGAGCACCAGGAACACGATGACCGAGGCGCCGATCAGGGTGCCCAACAGAGTCAGGGTGCGCTTGAGCAGGAAGAGTCCCATGGTTCAGTGGCTCCGGTTGGCGTTGCGGTTCGGGGCGCGTGCACAGGCCACCGGGTACTTCCCTCCGCGAATGTCCCCCGGCCTGCGGCCTCCTCCTTGATTTCGCTGCGGGAAGCACCCAGTGCCCTGAGCACGGGGGCACGCTGCGGGTGTGCGCAGCGCGTTTCGCTTCCTGCGAAAAAGAGGGTCGGGAGGTGTCATGCCGAAGCGATGCACTCGGCAATCGCGCGGCCCACGTCCACCGTGTTGGCGGTGCCACCCATGTCGCGCGTGCGCGGGCCTTCGCTGAGCACGGTCTCGATCGCCGAGAGCACGGCCGCCGAGGCCTGTGCGTACACGGGGTCGTTGTCGCCCAGGTGGTCGAGCATGAGCGCGGCCGACCAGATCTGGCCGATGGGGTTGGCGATGCCCTTGCCTGCGATGTCAGGGGCCGAGCCGTGCACGGGTTCGAACAGCGAGGGGAACTTGCGTTCGGGGTTCAGGTTGGCGCTGGGCGCGATGCCGATGGTGCCGGTGCAGGCCGGGCCCAGGTCGGAGAGGATGTCGCCGAACAGGTTGGAGGCCACGACCACGTCGAACCAGTCGGGGTGCTGCACGAAGTGCGCGCACAGGATGTCGATGTGGTACTTGCTCGTGGCCACGTCGGGGTAGCGCGTGGCGATCTCGGCCAGGCGCTCGTCCCAGTAGGGCATGGTGATCGAGATGCCGTTCGACTTGGTGGCGGCCACCAGGTTCTTGCGCTTGCGGCGGTTGGCGAGCTGGAACGCGTAGTCGATGATGCGGTCGACACCCACGCGGGTGAACACGGCTTCCTGGATCGCCATTTCGCGCGGCGTGCCTTCGAACAAGCGCCCGCCCACCGAGGTGTATTCGCCTTCGGTGTTCTCGCGCACCACGAGGAAGTCGATGTCGCCGGGCTTGCGGTGCGCCAGCGGTCCGGGCACGCCGGGCATCAGGCGCACGGGGCGCAGGTTGACGTACTGGTCGAAGTCGCGGCGGATCTTGATGAGCAGGCCCCACACGGCGATGTGGTCGGGCACCTTGGCAGGGTCGCCCACGGCGCCGAAATAGATGGCGTCGTGGCCCTGGATCTTGTCGGCCCAGTCGGCCGGCATCATCAGGCCGGTGCGCACGTAGTGGTCGGAACCCCAGTCGAAATGGTCGTACGCGAAATCGATGCCGAAGCGCCGACTGACCGCGTCGAGCACGCGAAGGCCCTCGGGCATGACTTCGACGCCGATGCCGTCTCCGGGAATGACGGCAATCCTGTGCTTTTGCTTCTGCTGCATTGACTCAACCTGTTCCTGAACCGTTTCGATAAGAGCGCCGACGCTTGTGACACCGGGCCGTCAAAAAATTCTAGGAGCGGGTGGGGCGCGCGCGATGGGGGTTGGCACCCACCAGGCATTGACAAAAAGCGAAGGCCAAAACGCCAGAACACGGCGGAAGATAAGCAATTGATGGTCATCGAACTGACTTGATCTTCGAAAAATTAGAAGGCGCCGGGGGCGGAAAACCCGCACCCGGGCACCCGCCCAAAGGGCCTGCGTACCATCGTGCCCATGCGAACACTTCCACTCCCCACCGGCGGCGAGATGCCGGTTCTCGGTCTCGGCACCTGGCGCATGGGCGAGGACGCCACCCGCCGCGCGGCTGAGGTGGCCGCGGTGCGCGAGGCCATCGGCCTGGGCTACCGCCTGATCGACACGGCCGAGATGTACGGCGAAGGCGGTGCCGAGACCGTGGTCGGCCAGGCCGTGGCCGAGGCGCTGCGCGCGGGCGATGTGCGGCGCGACGAGCTCTTCGTCGTCAGCAAGGTCTACCCGCACAACGCCAGCCGCCGTGGCACGGGCCAGGCCTGCGAGCGCAGCCTGGCGCGGCTGGGGCTGGAGCGCATTGACCTGTACCTGCTGCACTGGCGTGGCAACCACCCGCTGGCGCACACGGTCGAGGCGATGCACGAACTGGTCGCGGCCGGCCGCATCACCCACTGGGGCGTGAGCAACTTCGACACCGACGACATGCAGGAGCTGGCGCAGGTCATCGGCGCCGGCCCGGCCTGCGCGGCCAACCAGGTGTACCTGTCGCTCGGCGAGCGCGGCCCCGAGTTCGACCTGCTGCCCTGGCAGTGCGAACGCGGCATGCCGCTGATGGCCTACAGCCCGATCGACCAGGGCGCGTTGGCGGGCGACGAGGCACTGGGCGCGCTGGCGGCGGAACACGGCGTGAGCGCCGCGCAACTGGCGCTGGCCGCGGTCATCGCGCGCCCGGGCGTGGCGGCGATTCCGAAGGCGGTGCGCAGCGCGCACCTGAAAGAAAACAGGGCCGCCGCCGAGCTGCAGCTCGATGCGACGACCCTGGCGGCGCTGGACCGGATCTATCCGGTGCCGAAGCGCAAGACGCCGTTGGCGATGATTTAGGGCCTGTTCACGCTATTTCTGGCGTCGCGAAGGTCTGCCAGGGGGGGCCAATCAAGGCGCGTGACGCCGCGTGTGCATGCGCACACGCAAGGAGCGCAACGCCGAGTGGCCCGCCCTGGCAGACCTTCCCTTCGGGTTGGCCGGCAAAGGGGCCGTCTGCGGCGTTGCCCGCGCTTGCAAGGCAGAAGCCTTGCTGCGCACGGGCGCCTTGCAGCCACCCCTTTGCCGGCCAACGCGACGCCAGAAATAGCGTGAACAGGCCCTAGTCCATCAGTGCGCGTCGGCGTGCTTGGCCGCCGCGATCACCGCCTCTTCGTCGTGCTTCGCACCGTTGAGGAACAGGTTCAGCAGCACGGCCGTGATCGACGCCAGCAGGATGCCCGACTCGATCAGCGAGTGGATCGAGTGCGGCATCCACTGCTTGAAGTTGGGGGCGATGAGCGGAATCATGCCGACGCCGATCGACACGGCGACGATCATGGCGTTGTGGCGGTTGGTCTTGAAGTCCACGCCCGACAGGATGCGGATGCCGGTGGCGGCCACCATGCCGAACATCACGAGGCCCGCGCCGCCGAGCACCACGGTGGGCAGCGACTCGACCAGCGCGGCCATCTTCGGCAGCAAGCCCAGCACGATCAGGATCACGCCGCCGGCCACGCACACATAACGGCTCTTGATGCCGGTGACGGCCACCAGGCCCACGTTCTGCGAGAAGCTGGTGTACGGGAAGGTGTTGAAGATGCCGCCGATGAGCGTGCCCAGGCCGTCGGTGCGCAGGCCCTTGGCCAGGTCTTGCTGGCTGATCTTGCGGTCGGTCATTTCGCCCAGCGCGAGGAACATGCCGGTCGATTCGATCATCACCACGATCATGATGAGCGTCATCGTGAGGATCAGGATCGGGTCGAACAGCGGCATGCCGAAGTGGAAGGGCAGCACGACGTCGACCCAGGCGGCCTTGCCGACCTTCTCGTAGGTCATGAGGCCGGTGATCGAGGCCACCACCGCACCGATCACGATGCCCAGCAGCACCGAGATGTTGGCGATGAAGCCCTTGGCGTATTTCACGATCAGCAGGATCGACACCAGCACCAGTGCGGCCACGCCGAAGCCCGACAGGTCGGCGTACTTGGGGTTGGGCACGGTGGGCATGATCGCGAAGCCCTTGGGCACCGCGGGGATCGAGCTGCCCGGCGAGGTGACCTCGGCCAGCCACTTGGCGTACACCGGGTCGACCAGCGCGGGCGCCGTCGGGCCCACGGGGTTGCCGAAGATCCAGTTGATGCCCACGCGCATCAGGCTGATGCCGATCACCGCGATGATCGTGCCCGTCACCACCGGCGGGAAGAACCGCAGCATGCGGCTCACCAATGGTGCGATCAGTATCGATATCACCCCCGCGCCGATGATGGCGCCGAACAGCAGCTGCGCTCCGTTCTGCCCCGGGTTGGCGTTGGCGATGGCGACCATGGGGGCCACCGAGGCGAAGGTCACGCCCATCATCACGGGCAGCTTGATGCCGAACCACTGCGTGGCGCCCAGCGCCTGGATCAGCGTGGCGATGCCGCAGCAGAACAGGTCGGCCGAGATCAGCAGCGCGACCTCGTCGGGCGAGAGCTTGAGCGCGCGGCCTACGATGAGCGGCACCGCGACGGCGCCTGCGTACATCACGAGCACGTGCTGCAGGCCGAGGGCCGCGAGCTTGCCCGAAGGCAGGCGCTGGTCCACGGGATGGACATTGCTGGAAAGGGAATCTGCCGTCATCGTTGTCTCCTGGCGCGGCGAGGGGAACGGAGCAGTGATGCGCGTCGCAGAGCCGTCGCGCACACCAGTTGTGTACGCGAAACTGTATACAATTTATGCGGCAATCCAGATTCAGGTAAACCCGAATCCGGCGAAGAAGCGCTGTGAGAGGCGCGCGCCGAGGCCTCCGGCGTTTCGGCCGGCGCTCAGGTCGGGGGAGTGGGGCGCGTCAGCGATGCTGGCTCAGGCCAGCAGCGCCTTGACCAGGTCGAGCTGGCGGTCGGGCTTCTCGGTGCCCAGTTCGAGGCTCGCCTCGATGCGTTCGAGGTGCTCGATCATGCAGGTCACGGCCGCTTCGACGTCGCCCTTGCGGCACAGGCGCAGGAAGTCGGAGTGCTCGTCGGACGAGCAGTGCGGGTCGTTCGACGAGTGATAAAGCATCGCGATCAGCGAGCTGCGCGCCACGAGTTCGCGCACCATCTCGGCCAGCGTGTGGTTGCCGGTGGCTTCGGCCAGCGCCACGTGAAAGTCGCCCAGCAGTTTCTCGCGCACCGTGCCCATGGTGGTGCTCTGGCGCAGCGCGGTGCGTTCGAACTTGATGTGCTGCTCGAGCGTCTGGTAGTCGCGCGGCCGGGCGTTGGCGATGAACAGGCGCACCACCTCGCGCTCGAGGATGCGGCGCACGGCGAACACCTCGCGCGCCTCGTCCACCGTGGGCTGGCAGACGAAGGCGCCCTTGTCGGGAATCATCTCGATGAGCTTGTCCTTCGACAGCATCAGGAGCGCCGCGCGCACCTTGGTGCGGCTCACCGAGTAGACGCGGCCCAGCGCCTCTTCGCGCAGCCAGGTGCCGGGCGGCAGGCGCTTCTCGACGATCGCGGTGGCGATGTCGTTGGCGATGCTCTCGATGGAACTGTTCTTGTCGGCCGGCGCCGCGCCGTTCTCGGCCGGTGCGGCGACGGGGGCGGCGGAAGGGACGGAGGTTTTGGAACTGGCGCGGGGCATCCGTCGATTGTGGCTCAGCGCGTGAGCGTGAAGGCCTCGAGCGCGCCGATCATGGGCTTGGGTAAAGGCCTTGCCAGCTCGCCGCGCTTGCTGGTGCGCAGCTTCAGCGCCACCAGCGATTCGATGAGCTTGGTGCCGGCGGCCACGCCGTCGATCACCGGCACGCCGAGCACCTGCTCGATGTGCGCGCACAGGTCGGTCATGCCGGCGCAGCCGAGCACGATGCAATCAGAGCCGTCTTCTTCGAGCGCGCGCCGGCATTCGTCGACGATGCGCTCGCGGGCGTTGGAGCCCGGCTCTTCCAGTTCGAGCACCGGCAGCTCGCAGGCGCGCACGTTGGCGCAGAAGCGCTCCATGCCGTAGATCTCGGCCAGGTGCCAGGCCTGGCCCATGGTGCGGCCCAGCGTGGTCACCACGCTGAAGCGGCTGCCGATCATGCTGGCCAGGTGCATCGCCGCTTCGGCGATACCGACCACCGGGCCGCGCGCCAGCTCGCGCGCCGCCTTCAGGCCCGGGTCGCCGAAGCAGGCGATCACGTAGCCGTCGATGCCGTCGCGCTCGCCCGCCGCGATCTCCTGCAGCAACCCCGGCACGGCCAGCGCCTCGTCGTAGTGGCTCTCGATGGAGACCGGCCCCATGGCCGGGCTCACGGCCACGATCTCGGTGCCGGCGTGCGCCACCGCGCGGGCGCAGGCACCGATCTTCTCGGTCATGCTCCAGGTGGTGTTGGGGTTGATGATCTTGATGCGCACGGCGCGGTCCCTTCTTCGGTCAGTTTTTCAAGTCTTGTTGTTGCGGTTCAAGAGCACGTAGAGCACGAAGCCCAGGCCCATGCCGATGAACCACGCATAGTTGGCGGCGCCGCGCAGCGTCGGCACCATCACGCACAGGATGGGCACGAGGGCCGACGGCACCAGCGCCTGGATCGCCTTCGGGTTGTAGCCGCCGCTGTACCAGTACTTGCCCTGCTTGCTCATGGTGTAGAGCGCGTCGACGTCGATGCGCTGCTTGCGCACGATGTAGTAATCGGCAATCAGGATGCCGAACAGCGGGCCGATGAACGAGCCCAGCACGTCCAGCGTGTAGTGGATGACCTCGGGGCTGTTGTAAAGGTTCCAGGGCGTGAGAAACACCGAGCCCACCGCGGCGATCATGCCGCCCGTGCGCCAGCTGATGTGCTGCGGCGCCACGTTCGAGAAGTCGAAGGCCGGCGACACGAAGTTGGCCACGATGTTGATGCCGATCGTGGCGATCATGAAGGTCAGCGCGCCCAGCACGACGGCCGTGGTGCTGTCGATCTTGCCCACGGTGTGCACCGGGTCGGTGATCAGTTCACCAAAAACGGGCAGCGTGGCGGCCGTGGTGATCACCGTGAGCAGCGAGAAGAACACGAAGTTGACCGGCAGGCCCCAGAAGTTGCCCTTCTTCACCGCGTCGAAGCTCTTGCCGTAGCGCGAGAAGTCGCCGAAGTTCAGCATCGGGCCGCTGAAGTAGCTGACCACCAGCGCGATGGCCGAGAGCATCACGGGCAGCGCGTCCCAGCCCTGGAACTTGATGCCGCCCAGGTTCAGGTCGATGTTGCTCCAGCCGGCCTTCCACACCAGCCAGCCGCACAGCACGGCCATCACCACGTACACCGCCGGACCGGCCCAGTCGATGAACTTGCGAATGGCTTCCATGCCGTGCCAGAACACGAAGGCCTGCAGCACCCACATGACCATGAACGCCACCCAGCCCAGGGCCGAGAGGCCGACGAAGCCGTACTGCGCCACGTCGGCATACGGTGCCAGGCCCGGCGCCATGTGCAGCGCCAGCACCATGAAGGCGGCCGACGCCAGGTAGGTCTGCACGCCGTACCAGGCCACCGCGATCAGCCCGCGGATGATGGCAGGGATGTTGGCGCCCAGCACGCCGAAGGAGGCGCGGCACACCACGGGGTAGGGCACGCCCGTCACCTGGCTGGGCTTGGCCACCAGGTTGCAGAAGACCTGCACGATCACGATGCCCACCAGCAGCGCCACCAGCACCTGCCAGCTCGACAGGCCCAGCGCGAACAGGCTGCCGGCCGTGATGTAGCCGCCCACGCTGTGCACGTCGGACATCCAGAACGCAAAGATGTTGTATTGCCCCCAGGTCTGCTTCTTGAGCGGGGCGAGGTCCTCGTTGGTCAGGCGCGGGTCGTAGCCCGGCTTGATGAGGGCATTCGATTCCGCGTGCGGCGCGATGCCGGCTTCGCTGGCCCCCGCGGGGGCATGGCTGGCGACTGTGCTCATGGTCTTTCCTCGTACTTGGTTGGGATGAGGGATTTTTTGACGCAAATTTCGCGCCGTCTTTATGGGTGCGTTATTTGTATACAAAAATTGAACTCAATCAAGGCCATGCGGGGAATCATATATCCGTAGATTCCCTGATGCGGGGGTGACGGGGCGAGCTGCTGAAGGACGAGGCGATCTAGCTTTCTTGGCAAGAAGAAAACTGGCGACGGGGCGAGCTGAAGCCTGGATTTGGCGCCGTCGGCATGAGGCGATGTGCGAGGTGGTGCAACGGGCGGAACGGATGCACAGCCCCGCACGAGATGTTCGCTATGCAGTTCGCCCGCATAGCGGAGACATGCGGTGCCGCTGCGCGCGTCGTGCAAGTATTGCGGTCGGGCTCGCCGCGACGAGGTGCCGACAACCGAGATTGGGTCCGTCTGGCCGACCACGATGCAGCCCTGTGGCGTCGGCGACACCCGGCGGCAACTGGGCCGCGAAGGCAGGTTTGTCCGCCGCCCGCTTATCTAACCCCAAAGTTTCCCGAGATGCTTGAGCCAATTGCTTACTTGCCCAAATGCGTCTTGCGCGATCTGGGCTGGCGTCATGCCGTTCGTGGCACCCGACTCAACAAGGAACTTGCGCACCGTCTGGGGCCCGTAAGCGTCAACTCCCGAGAATTTTGCCGCGATGTTCGCGTAGGCATTGCGTGCCACTATGTTCGTCAACAGGGGGCGGCATGCATCTGCTAGGGAGTCGAGGCCGTCCTCGTAGTGCCTGATGACGTAATAAATGTCGTATGCATCCTTCGGCTTGTCTCGGCCGACGAGCGCATAGCCCTTCATCACCAGCAGAGCAGGGATGCTTGCGATGCGCAGCTGGACTGTGTTGTGTCGCCCGTCTGGCATGTAGCCACTGAACTCACGCTTGACGAAATGTGCGTTCGCCACATCAGCGCCGTCAGCGCGTTGAACAGCAAAGCCTGCAAGCAACGGCGGGTCGTTCTTCACGAGCTTTGCCTTGCGCGGCATCAGAAAATCGACGATTACGTTGACTGGTGGACCTTGATCGATGTCAACAGAACGCACCATTTGGAATGGCCTCATCAAATTGAGGTCGCGTTTATAGCCCGCAAGCTCGAGCAGGCCGACCAAGTTGACATACTCGCCATCGCCGAGCGCCTCATGGTCGAGGCTGAGATCTACATCAATCGTCCCGATGTGTCTTGGCTCTGCTCTTGGTAGCAGCAGCCATGGCACAGAGCCACCTACGACAACGAATCGATCGGTGTAGGCCCCCAGAACTTGTCCCAATTCGACGAGTACAGAGTAAACCGCATGGGTGCTGCGATCGTCATAGGCATGCATTTCAGTCATGCCGGTTGATTCCTGTGCCCAGTGCACGCGCAAGCTTCTCACTGAAGAGGTGATCTGCTGCCTCGCGATCGCGGTCTCCCATGGCGGAGAGATCGAGATAGGTTTGAATGAGGCCCGTCCCGCGGACGGGATCCGGTGAGATCGCAATGCTGTCGAGTTGCATCATGTCGTCCTCCGGCTCATACACGAATACGTTCGCGCCCATGTCACTGGGCTCAAGGCGGAGGAAGTCCTCAAGGAGTTCGAGACTGTGACGGTCAGCGTAGAAGAACTCCCCAGGAACCCGCGCATATGGGGCGATCCGGCGTGCAACGGAGTGGCCGGCCAGCAACAACGTATTGAACGGTGTCGTCTTGGATTTCATGAAGAGGGTCTGAATATGAGTATCCAGCGCAGCACCGTGGTAGATCGTGTAACCCTGCGCCAGCAGGTCAGGTGCTTGCCGCTCCTCCCGCCATGCTTGAAGCAGTTCGATGGGCTTCACCACCCTCAGGCCTGATGGGTCGGAAGTTGCCCATTCACGATCAATCAACACCTCTCTGATCTTGCTGACCTGGGCCGTGCTGACGTGGGCACGGCTCGCAATTTCGTTGCCTCGAAGCGGTCTGCGTTCGGCGAGGAGTACCTTCAGAATGCGGCTCGACTTTGGGCTAAAGACTGACTTCTGTTTTCGACGCGTGCCGAATGGGTTGACGTCGGTTTTTTCGATCTCGATGTGAATGCCGGCGAAGCTGAGAAAGCAATTTCCCGCAAGGTCCATCCACCCTTGCCCTTGTGATCGAAGGATGGCCCTTGACTCAGGAGAGATGTACGGGGCGACCACAACGCCATAACTTCCTGGGTAGGCACGGCCACGATCGGCGAGGAAAAAAGAAGCCTCGCGGACGAATCGAGGCTCCCCTGAACTCTTGGCTTCAATGTCGATCCGCTGCGTGCCTTCGGTCGAAGTAACTTCGAATGTCGCGCCAGGTAGACCTCGGCCCCTTTCAATTTCGTCGCTGACTTCGATGCTGGTGATGTGCGGGATCGCTTCGAGCTTGAGTCGAAGGGTGTGAAAAGCACTTTCCAAGTCCGGTTCGGACGTAGCCATGAATTTACCGTTTGGTGAATCTGGCGATTCTAGTAAATATTTTTCGGCTACTGAGGTGTTGTACCAACTGGTAAATTCCCTTGACTTGCTGTGTTTGCATACAGCTGTAACTGGGTGGACAAAGAAAAAGCGCCATGCCCCGCGAGGGACATGGCGCCTTGGAGGCCGGGGGGTGAGGGCGCGCGGCTTACTGCCCCGCCACCTTCACGAACACCGGATTCGAATAGAACCACAGGTCGTTGTAGTTGCGCGCATTGATCGCATTGAAGCGTGTGACCGGGTCGTCGCCGGCCGGCGTGGGCGTGCGTGCATCGAACAGCGGCTCGCCGCCCGCGGTTTCGTTCGGCACGTCGGTGCCCAGGTTGGTGCCGCGCAGGCGGAAGTACTGGTTGTTGCCGGCCTTCACGGTGTAGGTCACCGCGAAGTAGCCTTCGGTGTCGAGCGTCCAGTCGGCGCGGGTGAAGCGCTTGACCACGCGGGTCGTCGGGTTGGTGTCGCGCGCGTAGCCGGGAGTGCCCGGGAGTTCGCGGCCGGTGACGTCGCCGGCGATGAGGTCGATGTGGTCGACCACCGGCTTCACGTTGGCGTACACGCCGCTGCCGAGCTGGTACTCGAAGTTGTTGCGCTCGGGGCTCTTGAAGCGAATGGTGATCTTCAGGTCTTCGCCGGGCTTGGCACTCACTTCGGTGCCCATCTCGCCCGCGCCCTTGGCGCTTTGCACCTTGAAGTCGAGCGCGTTGATGAGGCTGCCGTTGACCGCGAAGAGCTTGCCCGAGCGCATCGCGGTGAGCAGCGACTTCGGGTCCTTGATGTCGCCCCAGAGGTGGTTCCTGGCGTACTCGCCGGGCGCGTAGCCGCTGCTGTACAGGCCCTTGGAGGTGGTGAAGTGGTAGTCGGAATCGGCCGTGTTCCAGATGTGGCGGCCTTCGGACAGCAGGGCGTCCCAGGTGCCACCGAGTTTGGCGACGAGGTAGTCGACGCCGCCGTAGGTGCGCGAGGGCAGGTTGGCCGGCGTGTAGGCGCTCTCGTAGCCGCCGCGGTCGGGCTCCATCTGGTTGCCGACCATGCCCTCGAGCGAGAACACGATGTCGGGCGCGGCGTCGTTCATCTCGCGCAGCTGGGTGGCCGTGTATTTGCCGGGGCTGCGCGAGGGGTGGTTGATCTGCAGGTAGCTGGAGTCGGGGTAGTTCTTCTTGAGCCACGCGATGGCCTTGAGCACGTCTTCGTGCGTGGTGAAGGCGCGTGCGTCCTTGGCGTTCCACGCGGCCACGTCGGCGGCCGGGAACAGCGCGGGGTCGCGGTTGGTGAACAGGTATTCGAACTGGCTCACGGCCTTGAGCGCCGCGTCGGACATCGGGCTGTCGGTCAGGATGCCGACGTTGCCGTGGTCGTGCGTGGCCATGTCCCATTCGAAGGACGCGAAGATCGTCTTGTCGGCGTACTTGCCGCCGGCCTGCAGCGCCTTGATGCGCGGCACCTGATAGAGGGCCATGCCTCGCGAGAACGGGATCGCCGGGTCGAGCTTGCGGCCGTCGTTGTCATAGGAAGACATGCGCAGGTGGTCCGAGAGCGCGACCCAGTCGAGGCCGAAGCTGTCGAAGGCCTTGGCGAGCACCTGGTCGAGCGTGGAAATCTGCTGCGTGTCCTCCGACTGGATGGTGTGGACATGCAGGTCGCCCACGGTCCAGCGGCCGGCCGGCGCGGCCGGCGCGGCCGGCGGCGGTGTGGCGGGCGAGGGCGCCGGTGCGGGGGCCGGCGGCGCGATGGGCAGGCCGGCGAACGGCGCACCGCCGCCGGAGCCGCCGCCGCACGCGGTCAGCAGGGCCGCGCCGAGCGCGAGGGAAGAGAAAAGCGTGGTGCGAAAGCGGGGTGCGGGAGGCAGGATTTTCATGGCGACACAAGCAGCAACGGCCAGCGCATGGCTGGCCGTCGCTTCGGGATTTCAATGAGGCGGATGGCGTGAAAGCGCATCCGCCGGAGAACCCCGGAGTCTGAAATCCTGTCGTGACGCTTCGATGAAACTGCAATGAAAGTTCACGCCCGAAGGCATGCGCTTTCAGTCGCAGTTCAGGGCGCTCAGGCCAGCAGGTCGCTCAGCGTGCGCGCCACCACCTTGGTCGCGCGGCGCAGGTCTTCGAGCACCACGCGCTCGTCGCTGCGCTTGGCGTGCGACTCGAGCACGGTGCGCGGGCCGGCGCCGTAGATCACGCCGGGAATGCCGGCTTCGACGTACAGGCGCACGTCGGTGTACAGCGGCGTGCCCATGGCCTTGATGGGTTCGCCGAACAGCTCGCCGCCGTGCTTCTGGATCGCGTCGACCAGCGGCTTGTTGCCGGCCAGCGGCTTCATCGAGTTGGCGAGCAGCATGCGCTTGATCTCGACCGTGATGCCCGCGCTTTCGGCGGCGGCATCGGCGATCACCTGGCGGATGTTGGCTTCGACCTCGACCGGGTTCTCTTCGGGGATCATGCGGCGGTCGAGCTTGAACACGACCTTGCCGGGCACGACGTTGGTGTTGGTGCCGCCCTCGATGCGGCCCACGTTCAGGTACGGGTGCGTGATGCCCTCGACCTTCGACGTGACCTTCTGGTAGAGCGTGTTCTGCGCGTACAGCGCGTTCAGGATCTTGGTGGCGCCCTGCAGCGCGTCGATGCCGGTGGTGGGCACGGCGGCGTGGGCCATCTTGCCGTGCACGGTGACTTCCATCTGCAGGCAGCCGTTGTGCGCGGTGACCACTTCGTAGCTGAAGCCGGCCGCGATCATGAGGTCGGGCTTGGTCAGGCCCTTCTCGAGCAGCCAGCCCGGGCCGAGGATGCCGCCAAACTCTTCGTCGTAGGTGAAGTGCAGTTCGATGCTGCCCTGGGTGGGCTTGGCCACGGCTTCGAGCGCGCGCAGCGCGAAGGTGAAGCTGGCGAAGTCGCTCTTGCTGACGGCGGCGGCGCGGCCGTACAGGCTGCCATCGACGATCTCGCCGCCGTACGGGTCGTGCGTCCAGCCTTCACCGGGCGGCACCACGTCGCCGTGGGCGTTGAGCGCCACGGTGCGTCCGCCGTTGCCGTACTTGCGGCGCACGATCAGGTTGGTGATCGATTCGAGGCCGTAGTCCTTCACCTCTTGCGCGGGCACGGCGTGCTTCTCGGCGTCGAGGCCGAAGTCCTTCAGCAGCTCGGCGGTACGCTCGGCGTGCGGCGCGTTGTTGCCGGGCGGCGTGTCGGTGGGCACCTGCACCAGTTGCTGCAGGAATTGCACTTCCTCGTCGAAGTGGGCGTCGATCCAGGCGTCGAGTTTGGCGTAGTCGGTCATGGTGGTTGTTCTTGTGGGGTCGGTCAGTGGGCTTGTTCGGTGGCGAGGTTGTCCAGCAGCAGCTGGAACGCCTGCACGGCCAATTGAATGTCGTCGTTGGTGCTCGACTCGAGCGGGTTGTGGCTGATGCCCGAGTTGATGCCGCGCACGAAGAGCATGGCCTGCGGCATCACCTCGTGCAGTTTCATCGCGTCGTGGCCGGCGCCGCTGGGCATGCGGAAAAGCGGAATGCCCAGCGCATCGACGGCCTGTTCCCAGCGCTGCTGCCAGGCGGGTTCGCTCGGCGCGGCGGCGGCGCGCATGGTTTCCTCGAGCTCGTAGCGCACGCCGCGGCGTTCGCAGATGTCCTTCAGTGCAGCGACCACGTCGTTGGCCAGTGCGTCGCGCTGTGCGTTGTTCGGCGCGCGCAGGTCGAGGCTGAACTTGCAGCGGCCGGGCACGACGTTGATGGAGCCGCTGGGCACTTCGAGCATGCCGACGGTGCCGACCGAGTCGCCGTCTTTCGCTGCGCGCTGTTCGGTGTAGAGGATGAGTTCGGCCACGGCGGCGGCGGCGTCGCGGCGGCGGTCCATGGGCGTGGTGCCGGCGTGGCTGGCCATGCCGATGACTTCGCCCACATAGCGCACGCTGCCGTTGATGGAGGTGACGATGCCCAGCGGCAGGTCGAGCTCGGTGAGCACGGGGCCCTGTTCGATGTGCACCTCGACGAAGCCGAGGTAGCGCGCCGGGTCGCGCTGGATCTTCGGAATGTCTTCTTCCTTCAGGCCTGCATGCTGCATGGCCTCGCGCATGGTGATGCCGTCGGCGTCCTTCTGGTCGAGCCAGCGCTGATCGAAGTGGCCGATGAGCGCGCCCGAGCCGAGGAAGGTGGCCTTGTAGCGCTGGCCTTCTTCTTCGGCGAAGCCGACGACTTCGAAGGCGAAGGGCAGGCGGCGGTTCTGGCGCTTGAGTTCATGCACGCAGGCCATGGGCACGAAGATGCCCAGGCGGCCGTCGTACTTGCCGCCGTTGCGCACGGTGTCGTAGTGCGAGCCGGTGAGCAGGGTCTTGGCGTCGGGCGTGGCGCCTTCGTAGCGGCCGACCACGTTGCCCACGGCATCGATGTGCACGGAGTCGAAGCCGCAGTCGCGCATCCAGCCCGAGATGTTCGCGGCGCAGGCGCGGTGCGCGTCGGTCAGGTAGGTGACGGTGAGCTGGCCCTTCTCGGCATAGCCGGGGTCGGTGTGCACCGAAAGCTGTTCCTGCCAGTCCCACACGTCGTTGCCGAGCGTGATGTCGGCGCCGAACTTGTCGTTCAGGCGGATCTCGGCGATGCGGTGGATGTTGCGCAGCGCCTCGCCAAGTTCGAAGCTCGGGTGGTTGTGCAGCCGGCGAGCGAAGGTCTCGATGATCTCGCGCTTGGCCAGGCCCGTGCCGCGCGGGCCGCGCACGGCCAGGATGAACGGGAAGCCGAACTTCGCGTTGTAGTCGGCGTTGAGCTTCTGGATCTGCGCGAACTCTTCGGGCGTGCAGTCGGTCAGGCCGGCCTTGTTCTGCTCGTTGGTCGACTCGGCGGTGAGCGTCTTGCTGACCATGGCCTTGCCGGCGAGCTCGGGGTGGGCGCGGATCAGGCCGATCTGCTCGTCGGCCGACGACGCGGCCAGCGCCTGCACCAGCGCGTGCTTCAGATGCGCGAGCGAGCGGAAGGGGCGCTGCACCAGCGCGCGCTGCGCGATCCAGGGCGAGTGTTCGTACACGCCGTCGAGCATGGCGACGGCAGCGGCCGGCCCCGCGGCGTTGAGTTGGGCAAGGGTGAGGAGAGGGGTGCTCATGATGCGGCTCCGGCTTCGAAAGGATGTGCCTGCTTCCAGTGGCGTGCGATGTCGACGCGGCGGCAGACCCAGACCTTGTCGTGCGTGGCGATGTGATCGAGGAAGCGCTGCAGCGCCGTGATGCGGCCGGGGCGGCCGAGCAGGCGGCAGTGCATGCCGATGCTCATCATCTTCGGGCTGTCGTCGCCGTTCGGGTCGCCTTCGGCGTACAGCGCGTCGAAGGTGTCCTTCATGTACTGGAAGAACGGGTCGGCGTGCGAGTAGCCCTGCGGCAGCGCAAAGCGCATGTCGTTGCAGTCCAGCGTGTAGGGCACGATGAGCTGGGGCACGACGCTGCCGTCGGTCTTTTGCACCTTCATCCAGAAGGGCAGGTCGTCGCCGTAGTAGTCGCTGTCGTACTCGAAGCCGCCGTAGTCGGCCACGAGGCGGCGCGTGCGCGGGCTGTCGCGGCCGGTGTACCAGCCGAGCGCGCGCTCGCCGGTGAGCTTTTCGATCGCTTCCATGCCCAGGCGCATGTGCTCGCGCTCGGTGGCTTCATCGAGGTTCTGGTAATGGATCCAGCGCCAGCCGTGGCAGGCGATCTCGTGGCCGAGTTCCTTGAAGGCGGCCGTGAGCTCGGGGTAGCGCTGCAGCGCCATGCCCACGCCGAACACGGTGAGTGGCAGGCCGCGCTTTTCGAACTCGCGCAGGATGCGCCACACGCCGGCGCGCGAGCCGTACTCGTAGATGCCTTCCATGCTGATGTGCCGGTCGGGGAAGCTCGCCGGGTTGAACATCTCGGAAAGGAACTGCTCGGAGCCCGCGTCGCCGTGCAGCGTGGCGTTCTCGCCGCCTTCTTCGTAGTTGAGGACGAACTGCACCGCCACGCGCGCGCCGCCGGGCCAGCGGGCGTGGGGCGGGTTGCGGCCGTAGCCGATCAGGTCGCGCGGGTAGGGCAGGGTGGTGTCGTAGACGGTCATGGTGTGGATCAGGACAGCGCGAGGGAAATGTCGTTGGTCGGGACCTTGCGGTCGAAGGTGAGGTTGGCCTCGACGTGTTCCAGGTGCTCGGTCATGAGGCGCACGGCGAGTTCCTCGTCGCGCGCGGCCAGCGCCTTCACGATGTCGGCGTGCTCGTCGTTGGAGTGCTCGGCGGCGCTGGTGCTCTGGTACATGAGCGTGATGAGGGCGCAGCGCGAGATCAGCTCGCCCAATATTTGCGCCAGCACCTGGTTGCCCATGAGCTCGGCCATGCGCACGTGGAAGTCGCCCAAGAGCTCGGTGCGGCCCGACACGTCTTCGCCGCCGACGGCCGATTTCTCGAGCGCCACGTGTTCCTTGAGCGCCTTGATCTTGGCGGGCGTGACGCTGCGCACGAAGGCGCGGGTCATCTCGGCCTCGAGCATGCGGCGCACGGCGAACACCTGCTTGGCCTCGTCGACGGCGGGCGCGGCCACGAAGGCGCCGCGCGCCGGCTCGAGCCGGATCAGCTTGTTCTGCGAGAGCTGGAACAGCGCCTGGCGCACCAAGGTGCGCGACACGCCGAAGTGATCGGCCAGCTTCTGCTCGGCGAGCTTGGTGCCGGGCTGAAGGCGGTGCTCGACGATGGCCTTCGTGAGGGCATCGACGATCGAACGGGTGGTGGAGGACTCCATGTTTTTCATGATAGACCCAAAGCCGGTAACTGTATACACTTTTGTCCACCGGAATTTCCCGCACCCCGATCTCACCGATCCGACACCCTTTGAAGGAGCGCCCCATGGGCTTGAGCACTCACGTACTGGACACGATGCACGGCGGCCCCGCGGCCGGCATGGAGGTGGCGCTCTACACCACCGACGGCGACGCCGCGACGCTGGTGAAGCGCTTCACGCTGAATTCGGACGGCCGCAGCGACGGTCCGCTCTACGACAACAACTCGATCAAGGTCGGCACCTATCGGCTGGTGTTCGACGTGGCGGGTTACTTCAAGGCGCGCGGCGTGACGCTGCCGGAGCCGAACTTCCTGAACAAGGTGGCGCTGGACTTCGGCGTGGCGCACACCGATCAGCACTACCACGTGCCCTTGCTCGTGAGCCCGTGGAGCTACTCCACGTACCGCGGGTCTTGATGCTCGCCCCCAGGCTTCGCGCACTTCGTGTCGCTTCGCCAACCCCCTACCGGGGGCGGGCCGGCCGCTTCGGGCGGCCGTGCGCGGCGGCCCTCTCGCAAATTCCTCCGGCCGCGTTCTCAGTCGCCTTGCTGTTGGCCCTCAGTCAGCGTGTCGAGCTGGAAGCGTCCGCTCTTGTCCCACAGCCAGGTGTCGGTCCACGTGACTGCGCCCAGGCGTTGGGCGGGCGGGAAGGGCGCGGCCTGCAGCACGGCGCGCTCGATCTCGGCGATCACCTCGGGCGCGTGCTTGGGCGCGCGCAGCCAGTGCATCGAGACCACCTTGCCGCCGGTGTCCAGGTTCACCTGCAGGGTGCCGACCGCGTACAGCAGGGGCGGCATCTGGCCCTTGTAGATGCGCGAGGCGTTGGCGTTGTAGATGTGGCGTGCCGCGTCGCGGCGGTACTCGCGCGCGGTGGTCGCGCTGGAGGCACGCGGCGCGGGGCCGCTGCCCTGTGCGCTGCTGGCGCCGCTCAGCTGGCCGGGCACCGAGCCCGTCGAGCCGCAGCCGGCGAGCCACAAGGCGGAAAGAACAGTGGCGGCCCAGGCGAGGCGGCGCGGCGTAAGCTGGCGGTTCGTCATCATCGCCGGGGTTATACCGTGAGTCTTCAAGGCGCAGGCAACCGAAGGTTTCGGCAATGAACGGTGCGGTCGATCAATTGCTGGCGCGTCTTCGCACCGAAGACGCGGTGCTGGTGCGCGTCGAGTCGACGCAGGGCTCGGCCCCGCGCGAGGCCGGCACCTGGATGGCAGTGTGGGCCGACGGGCTCACGGCCACCATCGGCGGCGGGCAGCTCGAGTTCCAGGCCACGCAGGAAGCGCGCGAGATCCTGGCCGGCACCCGCAGCCTCGACGGCGTGCAGCGCTACCCGCTGGGCCCGAGCCTGGGGCAGTGCTGCGGCGGCGTGATGTTCCTGACCTACCGGCGCATCGGCGCGGCCGACGCGCCCGCGCTGCAAAAAGAACTGGTCGCGCAGCTCGAACCCGTGGCGCTGTTCGGCGGCGGCCACGTGGGCGCCGCGCTGGCGCGCCTGCTGGCCGTGCTGCCGTTCTCGGTGCGCTGGATCGACAGCCGCGACGGCGTGTTCCCCGACGCGCTGCCCGCGCAGATCGACACCGAGCACTCCGAGCCCGTGCAGGACGCGGTGGCCGCGCTCGCGCCCGGCAGCCGCGTGCTGATCATGAGCTTCAGCCACGCCGAAGACCTGGACATCGTCATCGCCTGCCTGAAGCGCCTGCGCGCGCGCAACGACCTGCCCTACATCGGCCTCATCGGCAGCAAGACCAAATGGGCCACCTTCCGCCACCGGCTGGAGGCGCGCGGCTTCACGGCCGACGAGCTGGCACGCGTCACCTGCCCGATCGGCGTGCCCGGCATCACGGGCAAGGAACCCGAGGTGATCGCGGTCGCCGTGGCGGCACAGTTGTTGCAATCGCTGGGCTGAACAGGGTTTTCCCTTGGCGGCGACGCCGCAAATAGCATCCCGCCTCGTGCCAAAACTGTATACACTTTCGGTCCACAACAAGCCGCAGCGGAGCGAGGTCCATTTCAACGGACCTGCGTTCGCGGCACTTTCTCTGCTTACAGCGCCCGCGGTGGTGAGCAGGCTGAAACCCCTCCTTGGCGCCCCCACGCGCCAACAGGGTTGAGAGAGCGCTATATGGAAAGCTACTACCTCGACTGGGCCAACCTGCTGCTGCGCTGGGTCCACGTCATCACCGCCATCGCCTGGATCGGCGCCTCCTTCTACTTCGTGATGCTGGACAACAGCCTCGAGAAGCCGCAGGACCAGGAATCGCTCGACAAGGGCGTGGGCGGCGAGCAATGGGCCGTGCACGGCGGCGGCTTCTACAACAGCCAGAAGTACGCGCTGGCGCCCAAGAAGCTGCCCGACCATCTGCACTGGTCGTACTGGGAGAGCTATTCGACCTGGCTCACGGGCTTTGCGCTCTTCACGATGTCGTACCTGTGGAACGCGAGCACGTACCTCATCGACAAGAGCAAGATGGACTGGCAACCAGGCGCCGCCATTGCCGTGGCGCTGGCCTTCTTCGTCGTGTTCTGGATGGTCTACGACGGCATCTGCCAGATCTTCGGACGCCGCAAGAACGGCGACACCATCGTGGGCGTGCTGATCGCGGTCTTCATCGTCTTCGCGACCTGGCTGGCCTGCCAGTGGTTCGCGGGCCGCGCGGCCTTCTTGCTGGTGGGCGCCATGATGGCCACCACCATGAGCGGCAACGTGTTCTTCTGGATCATCCCGGGCCAGCGCAAGAACGTGAAGGCGCTGCGCGAAGGCCGGCCGGTCGATCCGGTGCATGGCCAGCGCGGCAAGCAGCGCAGCGTGCACAACACCTACTTCACGCTGCCGGTGCTGTTCGCGATGCTGAGCAACCACTACAGCTTCACCTACACGCACAAGTACAACTGGATCGTGCTGCTGCTGATCATGCTCGGCGGCGCGGCCATCCGGCAGTTCTTCGTGGTGCGCCACCGCTTCAAGCTGGGCAACGCGGGCAACCCGCTGCCCTACGCCATGGTCGGCATCGCGGTGCTGGGCCTGACCATCGTGTGGATGAAGCCCGAGCCGGCCGCCCCCGTCGCGGCCACCGCCGCCCAGGCCGTGCCCGCCGTGGCCTACCAGGACGTGCAGAAGGTGCTCGAGCAGCGCTGCTTCATGTGCCACGGCGCGGCCGTGCAGATGAAGAACGTGCGCGTCGACACGCCCGACCAGGTGACGGCGCATGCGCAGGCGATCTACCAGCAGGTCGTGGTGACCAAGATCATGCCGATGAACAACGCGACCAACATCACCGACGAAGAGCGGGCGTTGATCAGCCGCTGGTTCCAGGCCGGCGCCAAGACGAACTAGAGGACCGTGGCCTGCGAGGGCGGGCCACCGGTCGTCGCACAATCGCCGAATGGAGACAACACGCAAGCCATGACCGCATCGACCTCGCCCTCTGCAACTGCCGCTACGCCCGATCCGCGCGAAGCCCCGCGCGCCTTCCTCGAACACCTGTACCGCGTGGCGGTGGACCGCGCACTGCCGCTGTCCACGCTGGGCGCCCATCTGCCGAAACCGCCCAAGGGCCGCACCGTGGTGCTGGGCGCCGGCAAGGCCGGCGGCTCGATGGTGCAGGCGCTCGAAGCGCTGTGGCCGGCCGATGCCCCGCTGTCGGGCCTGGTCGTCACGCGCTATGACCACATCCCGCCGCGCCCCGAAGGCGTGCCGCAGCGCATCGAGATCGTCGAGGCCGCGCACCCCGTGCCCGACGCGGCCGGCCAGCAGGCGGCCGAGCGCATCCTGGCGCTCACGCAGGGCCTCACGGCCGACGACCTCGTGCTGTGCCTCATCTCCGGCGGCGGCTCGTCGCTGCTGGTGCTGCCGGCCGAAGGCCTCACGCTGGCCGACAAGCAGCGCATCAACAAGCAGCTGCTCGACAGCGGCGCCCACATCGGCGAGATGAACTGCGTGCGCAAGCACCTGTCGCGCATCAAGGGCGGCCGGCTCGCGGCGGCCTGCGCGCCGGCGCGCGTGGTCACGCTCACCATCAGCGACGTGCCCGGCGACGACCCGGCCGTGATCGCCAGCGGCCCCACCGTGCCCGACGCCACCACCTGCGCCGACGCGCTGGCCATCCTCGACCGCTACGGCATCGAGGTGCCGGCGCCCGTGCGCGCGCAGCTCGAAAGCGGCGCGCTCGAAACCCCCAAGCCCGACGACGTCGTGTTCGCCGGCCACAGCACCCACCTGATCGCCACGCCGCAGCAGTCGCTCGAAGCCGCCGCTGCGGCCGCGCGCGCCGCCGGCATCGGCGTGCACGTGCTGAGCGACGAAATGGAAGGCGAATCGCGCGAAGTGGGCAAGGTGCATGCGGCGCTCGCCCGCGCCGTGGCCCTGCGCGGCGAGCCCTTCGCCCGGCCCTGCGTCATCCTGTCGGGCGGCGAAACCACGGTCACCATCCGTCCGCGCCAGCCCGGCCAGGTCAAGGGCCGTGGCGGGCGGGCCGGCGAGTTCTGCCTGGGCCTGGCCGGCGCGCTCATGGGCCAGCCGCAGGTGTGGGCGCTGGCCGCCGACACCGACGGCATCGACGGCGTGGAAGACAACGCCGGCGCCTTCGTCACGCCCGACACCCTGGCGCGCGCCACGGCGCAGGGCAAAAAGCTGCCCGACCACCTCGACCGCAACGACGCCTACGGCTATTTCGATGCCATCGGCGACCTGTTCGTGACCGGTCCGACGAACACCAACGTCAACGACTTCCGCGCGATCCTCGTGCTGTAGGCGCGCCCCGGCCCCTGGCGGGGGCCGCCGGCAAGCTTTGTGAACTCAGGTTAATCTACGGCCCCGGCGGCACTTGGCCGCCGTTGTCGCATGCGCACCCCCACGGGGTGCCGCGCCGCGCGCCCGATTTCCCGTTTCGTTTTCACCATCCAGTCCTCGAAGGAAAGAGTTCGCCATGACCGCCACCTACACCGACACCCGCCTGCTGATCGACGGCCAATGGGTCGACGCCGCCGACGGCAAGACGCTCGACGTGCTGAACCCCGCCACCGGCAAGGCCATCGGCAAGGTGGCGCACGCCAGCATCGTCGACCTCGACCGCGCCCTGGCCGCCGCCCAGCGCGGCTTCGAAGCCTGGCGCGACACGCCCGCCAACGAGCGCGCCGCCGTGATGCGCCGCGCCGCCGGCCTGATCCGCGAACGCGCCCTGGACATCGCCAAGCTGCTGACGCAGGAACAAGGCAAGCCGCTGGGCGAGGCCAAGGTCGAAATGATGGCCGCCGCCGACATCATCGAGTGGTTCGCCGACGAAGGCCGCCGCGTGTACGGCCGCATCGTGCCCTCGCGCAACCTGGCCGCGCAGCAGCTGGTCATCAAGGAGCCGGTCGGCCCGGTCGCGGCCTTCACGCCGTGGAACTTCCCCGTCAACCAGATCGTGCGCAAGCTCGGCGCCGCACTCGCCACCGGCTGCTCCTTCCTGGTGAAGGCGCCCGAGGAAACCCCGGCCTCGCCGGCCGCGCTGCTCAAGGCTTTCGTCGACGCCGGCATTCCGGGCGGCGTGGTGGGCCTGGTGTTCGGCAACCCGGGCGAGATCTCGAGCTACCTCATCGCGCACCCGATCATCCGCAAGGTCACCTTCACCGGCTCGACCCCGGTCGGCAAGCAGCTGGCCGCGCTGGCTGGTTCGCACATGAAGCGCGTCACGATGGAACTGGGCGGCCACGCCCCGGTGATCGTGGCCGAAGACGCCGACGTGGCGCTGGCCGTCAAGGCCGCCGGTGCCGCCAAGTTCCGCAACGCGGGCCAGGTCTGCATCTCGCCGACCCGCTTCCTGGTGCACAACAGCCTGCGCCATGAGTTCGCGAGCCTGCTGGTCAAGCACGCCGAAGGCCTCAAGCTCGGCGACGGCCTGGTCGAAGGCACCAACCTCGGCCCGCTGGCCAACGCGCGCCGCCTCACGGCCATGGCCCATGTGCTGGAAGACGCGCGCAAGAAGGGCGCCACGGTCGCAACCGGCGGCGAACGCGTCGGCGACACCGGCAACTTCTTCGCGCCCACCGTCATCACCGACGTGCCGCTGGACGCCGACGTGTTCAACAACGAACCCTTCGGCCCCATCGCCGCCATCCGCGGCTTCGACACGCTCGAAGAAGCCATCACCGAAGCCAACCGCCTGCCGTTCGGCCTGGCCGGCTACGCCTTCACCAAGTCGATCAAGAGCGCGCACCTGCTGAGCCAGAAGCTCGAGCTGGGCATGCTGTGGATCAACCAGCCCGCCACGCCCTCGCCGGAAATGCCGTTCGGCGGCGTGAAGGATTCGGGCTACGGTTCGGAAGGTGGGCCCGAGGCGATCGAGGCGTACCTGAACACCAAGGCCGTTTCGATCCTCGGCGTTTAACTAGTCTTCGGCGGAGGCGTTCCAGAACGCCTGCTGGACACCCTCCAGGGTTTCCAGCTCCGCGATCACCTGGTCGAGCTCTTCGGGCTCGACCGCGGTGGCGTACAGCGTCGCCGCAATCTCCGTGTCGGCCTGCCCGAAGGCGTGCTGGTCGATGTCGCGCACCGGGTAGTTCGCGGCTTCCAGCTGCACCAGCAGCTGGTCCATCACCTCGGGCCGCGCCGCGCGCGAACAGATCACGCGCACCGTGTAGGTCGCCTCGCTCGATTCCTCGTGCACCGGACGGCGGTTGATGCGGTTCACCACCGGCCGCAGCAGCGTGTTGCTCGCGAGCACGAAGAGCGCGGCGATCAGCGCCTCGCCCAGCAGGTCGGCGCCCGCGCAGGCGCCCACCGCGGCCGACCCCCACAGCGTGGCGGCCGTGTTCAGGCCCGTGATGTTGGCGCCTTCCTTCATGATCGCGCCGGCACCGAGAAAACCGATGCCCGAGACCACGTAGGCGACCACGCGCACCGCGCCGTCGGGGCCGCCCAGGCGGGCTGCCATGTCGACGAACACGGCGGCGCCCACGGCCACCAGTGTGTTGGTGCGCAGCCCCGCGGTGCGCTGGCGCACCTGGCGCTCGAAGCCGATCAGCGAGCCCAGCAGAAAGGCCGCGCCCACGCTGACCAGCGTGTCCAGCAGCGAAGGCAGGTTGATGTGGCGAATGGCTTCCATGAGTGATCCTCCTGATCCTCTGTGTGCGAAGCAGGGTAGCGGCCTTGTGTGACAGCCGCGACCCTGCGTCCGCCGGGTGGTTCTTGTCTTACTGCCAGCCGTACTTGCGCGCGTACCAGCCCTTCACGGCCTGCGTCAGCGTCGCGTAGCCGACCAGCATCAGCACCAGCCACGGGAAGTACGCGAGCGGCAGCGCCTGCAGCTTGAAGTAGTGCGCCAGCGGTCCCATCGGCAGCCAGATGCCCACGGCCGCGATCGCCGCGCCCATGGCCAGCAGCGGCCAGGCCGCGCGGCTTTGCAGGAACGGGATCTTGCGGGTGCGGATCAGGTGCACGATCAGCGTCTGCGACAGCAGGCCCTCGATGAACCAGCCCGACTGGAACAGCGTCTGGTGCTCCACCGAGTTGGCTGCGAACACGAACCACATCACGGTGTAGGTCAGGATGTCGAACACCGAGCTCAGCGGCCCGAAGAACATCATGAAGCGGCCCAGGTCGGCCGGGTTCCAGCGCTGCGGCGTCTTCAGGAACTCTTCGTCCACGTTGTCGAACGGAATCGCGATCTGCGACACGTCGTACAGCAGGTTCTGCACCAGTAGGTGCAGCGGCAGCATCGGCAGGAAGGGCAGGAAGGCACTGGCCACCAGCACCGAGAAAACGTTGCCGAAGTTCGAGCTGGCCGTGATCTTGATGTACTTGAGCATGTTGGCGAAGGTGCGGCGGCCTTCGACCACGCCTTGCTCCAGCACCATCAGGCTCTTCTCGAGCAGGATGATGTCGGCCGATTCCTTGGCCACGTCCACCGCGCCGTCCACCGAGATGCCGATGTCGGCGGCGCGCAGCGCGGGCGCGTCGTTGATGCCGTCGCCCATGAAACCGACCACGTGGCCGTTGGCATGCAGCGCCTGCACGATGCGTTCCTTGTGCGCGGGCGTGAGCTTGGCGAACACCTGGCGCATTTCCACCACCTGCCGCAGCTCGGCCTCGTTCATGCGCTCGACCTCGTGGCCCAGCACCATGCGCCCGGCGTCGATGCCGACGTCGCCGCAGACCTTGCGCGTGACCAGTTCGTTGTCGCCGGTCAGCACCTTCACCGCCACGCCGTGCGCGGCCAGCGCCAGCAGCGCGGGCGCAGTCGATTCCTTCGGCGGATCGAGAAAGGCCACGTAGCCCAGCAGCGTGAGCCCCGCTTCGTCGGCCACGCTGTAGGCCGGCTTGCGCGCGTCAGCGTGCAGCGTGCGGCTGGCCACCGCTACCACGCGCAGGCCCTGGGCATTGAGCTCCGAGGCCACGCGGTGGATGCGCGCCATCACGTCGGCGTCGAGCGCGAGCACTTCGGCGCCGCGTTCGACCGCAGTGCACACCGACAGGATTTCTTCGAGCGCGCCCTTGCAGATCAGCAGGTGCTCGTCCTCGCCGTGCGCCACCACCACCGACATGCGGCGGCGCGAGAAGTCGAAGGGCACTTCGTCGACCTTGCGCCAGCCGGTCTGCAGCTGCGTGTCCAGCTGCACCTCGGCGTGGCTGAGCACGGCCTTGTCGAGCAGGTTCTTCAGCCCCGTCTGGTGAAAGCTGTTGAGATACGCCTGCTGCAGCACGTGGTCGGAGTCTTCGCCCCAGGCGTTGGTGTGGCGTTCGAGCACGATGCGGTCCTGCGTCAGCGTGCCGGTCTTGTCGGTGCACAGCACGTCCATCGCGCCGAAGTTGTGGATGGCTTCGAGCCGCTTCACGATCACCTTGCGGCGCGACATCACGACCGCGCCCTTGGCCAGCGTGGCCGTCACGATCATCGGCAGCATTTCGGGCGTGAGGCCGACCGCGATCGACAGCGCGAACAGCGCCGCCTCCCACCAGTCGCCCTTGGTCACGCCGTTGATCACCAGCACCAGCGGCGCCATCACCAGCATGAAGCGGATCAGCAGCCAGCTCACGCGGTTGATGCCGGCCTGGAAGGCGGTGGTGCCGCGGTCGGTCGCGCTCACGCGCTGGGCCAGCGCGCCGAAGAAGGTGCGCTCGCCGGTGTGCACGATCACCGCGGTGGCGGTGCCGCTGATCACGTTCGTGCCCATGAAGAGCAGGTTGTCGCGCTCCAGCACGCCGGCCTGGTGGTCGGCGGCGGTGGCTGCGAACTTCTCCACCGGCATCGATTCGCCGGTGAGCGCCGACTGGCTGATGAACAGGTCTTTCGCCGAGAGCAGGCGCGCGTCGGCCGGGATCATGTCGCCGGCCGACAGCGCGATCACGTCGCCGGGCACGAGGTCGCGCATCGGCACTTCGATGCGTTGCGTGCCGGCGTGCGCGAGGTCGAAGCCGTCGTCGCCGGCGCGGCCGGCCTTCTCGCCGGGCGCGGGACGCAGCACCGTCGAGGTGTTGCTGACCATCGCCTTGAGCCGGTCGGCGGCCTTGTTGGAGCGCGACTCCTGCAGGAAGCGCAGCACGGTCGACAGCAGCACCATGCTGCCGATCACCACCGTGGCCTTCGTGTCCTCGGTGATGTAGGAGACCAGCGCGAGCACGGTCAGCAGCAGGTTGAAGGGGTTGCGGTAGCACTGCCACAGGTGGTTCCACCACGGCAGCGGCTGTTCGTGGCGCACCTCGTTGCTGCCCAGCCGCTTGCGCAGCGCCAGTGCGTGCGCCTCGGTCAGGCCTTGCGACGAGCTGTTCAGGCGCACCAGCACCTCGCCCGCGTCGGTGTGCGAGGCGGCGGCCAGCGCCTTGGCGATCTCGGCCGGCATCGCGGCCGAGCCGAGGCTGCTGGGCTTGGCGCTCAGCAGCGTCTGCCAGCGCTCGAAGTGATGCCGCATGTGCCGGCTGCGCAGGAAGCTTTCGAAAAAGGACTTCAGGACGTTCTTCATTTTTTTTCTCCTGTGTGAGGGCGCTCAGCGGGCGAACGCCCAGGTGAGACCCAGCGTCCAGCCGCGCCGGCCGTCGTGGCGCAGGTCGCGGGCATGGCTGAGATCGACGTTGACGGACGGCGTGGCCGCCCAGCGCAGGCCGGCGCGCCAGGCATTGCGTCCGCCTTCGCGGAAGCGCTCGGCCACGAGCGACAGCGCGGGCAGGGCGGCCCATTCGAGCGCCGCGCCCGAGTGGCTGGTGCTCGGCTGCGCACGATGGAAGTCGCGGCCCAGGTTCAGGTGGGCGCGCCAGGCGTCGTCGAACTGCCAGGTGACGGGGATCACCA
Organism: Variovorax sp. GW531-E2; assembly: GCF_059423125.1. Taxonomy (NCBI): domain Bacteria; kingdom Pseudomonadati; phylum Pseudomonadota; class Betaproteobacteria; order Burkholderiales; family Comamonadaceae; genus Variovorax; species Variovorax sp. GW531-E2. Next base: position 66,323 of record NZ_JBWKXQ010000024.1, read on the forward strand.
CGCTGCTGTCGGCCAGGCGCAACGAGGCGCGGTCGCCTGTGCTGCGTTGCCACGAGGCCGAGGCCAGCACGCCGGTGCTCAGCGTGTCGGTGAGCGCGAAGGCCCACTTGATCTGCGGGCCGGCGCGCAGCGTGCGACCGTCGGCACCGCGCTCGCGTTCGAGGTTCAGGCCCAGCTCGACAGGGCCGACGCGGCAAGCCGGACCGAGGTGCACGAGGCGCTGGCCGCCCCAGGTCTCGATCTGGCACTGGCCCGGATCGAGGATGGCGGCGTCGTCCACCGAATGGTGTCCGCCGGCGGCGTGGGTCTGCGTGGCGGCCAGGCCGCAGAGCGTGGCGAGCCAGGCGCGGCTTGGCGCGCGGCGGCGGAAGGTAAGAGGGCGGGCGTTGGAACGGGCGGCCGTGGCCGTCCGCACGACACGCCGCAGGCGTTCGCGGGTCATGGGGGTTTCTCCTTCGGGTGCGGCGCGCCGCGAAGGAAGGAAACGCCCGTGACGACTTGCTTAATTACTCAGCAGTCAGCCGGCGGCGCTCCTCCGCAGCGCGGCAGGCTGCGAGGTGAATGGGGGATCGATCGGGCAGTGAAGGCGGCGCACAGCGGCGCAAGCAAGGGTCCGGGTCCATGAGGGCCTCCTGTTCTGTGGGGTGGCAGGGGCGGGCTTCAGCGGCGCGTGGTGCCGTGGCCGGACGGGTCGAGCAGCAGGAAGAAGCTGCGGATGCGGCGCGTGGTCCACAGCGCGGCGGCGCGGTCCAGGGCCTGCTCGTCGTCGACGTGCGGGGCCGGGCTCACGCGCACAGGCGCACCGGCGTGCGCCGACGGACGACCGTGCGACGGTCGCACCTGCGGATGCAACGGACGAATCTGAAACTGGCGCATGACAAGGCTCCTTCACGCTGAAGGGCCTCGCGCACGGACGCACGCAAGCTGACTGACAAAGTCAGCGACGAAGAACAACGGGAATCGGTAGGGGGAGCCGCTTGCCCGAGGGGCAAGGGGTTCGCGCTGCGGACACGGCGGCCGCAAGCGCGGGAGCTGCCTGCGCTAGAGGGCCGGGGGTGTCACGCCTGCCGAGGCACGCGTCTTGTCACTGATCCAACTGGCACTGTCCACGCACGGGGCTCCGAAATGATGATTTCCGGATTGTTGCACCGCATCATTGGCAGCGTCAACCCTTGGCATGAAGCAACAGGCTGCGTCGGGGCTGCGTGGCGTGGAGCCGGGCCTCGTTCGCGCTGCGTTCGATAGGGGCCGGAAACCAGCGGAAGATGTTCGAGTCGCTGCGCCAGCCGTTGCTGAAGCGCACGAACAGGAAGCCCGAGATGGCATTGCCCAGGTCGTCCACCGGAATGCCAGCGGCGCGCAGGGCCTCGACCTCTTGCGCGGCGCTCATGTCGAAGGGAAGTTTCAGCGTGATGCTCGCGCTGTGAAGACTGGGTCGGGGCATCGTGACCTCCTTTGCACTGACCATGGGCCGTAGTGAAGCGCAAGGAGTTGTGTCAGGCGATACCGAAGATATGGGAGCTGTCCATTGGAGAGAGGGGGTGCGATTCGCCCTCGCTCCCTCGTGGCATCCCCCGACCGGGGGATGTCAGGGGTAGGGTGGCCTATGCCGAATGCCTGCCCTCTGTGCCTATAGTCGACGCGCATGAACCCAAGCACCCCCGCCATCCTGTTCATCTGCACAGGCAACATCTGCCGTTCGCCGACCGCGCACGCACTGCTGCTCCACAAGGCGCAGCGCGCGGGCTTCGCGGTGGAGGTCGACAGCGCCGCCATCTCCGACGAGGAGCGCGGCAATCCGCCCGATCCACGCTCGGTGGCCGAGGCACTGCGGCGCGGCATCGCGATGCCCGCGCACCGCGCACGCCAGGTGCATGCGGCCGACTTCGAGCGCTTCGACTGGCTCATCGGCATGACGCAGCAGCACTGCGCCGCATTGCGCCGACGTGCGCCCGGCGATGCGGCGCGCAAGGTGCGCCTGCTCTCGGAGTTCGCCGATGCCATCGGCGGCGACGTGCCCGACCCGTGGTACGGCGGCCACCAGGCCTTCATCGAGGCCTTCGACCTGATCGACCTCGGCGTGGAAGGCCTGCTCGCGCAGCTGCGTCGCGACGCGGCCTGAACCTGGGGGCCTTGTTCAGCCCGTGCAGAGCGCGCGGATCGTCGGCGGAATCAGCACCGCGCGGATGCCGCCGCCTTCGCGCTTCGCGGCAAAGATCCGCACCTCTTCGCATTCGAGGATCAGGTCGTCACCGCGCGTCACGCGGTAGGTCTGCACGAAGCTCTTGTCGCGCCATTCGGTGATGCGCACCGCGATCTGCAGCGTGTCGCCGTAGCTGGCCGCCTTGACGAAGCGCGTGTGCGTGTCGACCAGCGGCGTGCCGATCACGCCGAGCGTCCGGGCGGTGTCTTCCCAGCGCGGCACGCCGCACTCGGCGAAGAAGTGGCGCGAGGCCGCGTCGATCCAGCGGAAGAAATTGGGAAACCAGACGATGCCGGCCGGGTCGCAGTCGCCGAACTCGACGCGTGCGGTGTAGACGACTTCCTTGCCGGAAGCGTCGGTGGGAGAGGGAGTGCTGCTCATCCGTCGATTGTCCCGGCTGCTCAGTCGGCCTTGATGCCGCGCTCGCGGATGAGTGCGCCGAAGCGCTGCGAGTCTGCCGCCGCACGGCGTTGGAAGTCGGCCGGCGTGCCCGGTGCCGGCTCGCCGCCGATGGCCGCGATGCGCTCCTTCACCGCCGGCAGCGCGAGCGCGCGGTTGACCTGCGTGTTGAGCTGCGCCACCACCTCGGGCGGCGTGCCGGCCGGTGCGTAGAAGCCGAACACCGTGTCGGCGTCGAAGCCGCGCAGGCCGGCCTCGTCGAGCGTGGGCACGTCGGGGAACTGCGAGGAGCGGTGCGGGCTGCCCACGGCCAGCAGCTTGAGCTTGCCGGCGCGCACCTGGTTCAGGGCAATGCCGGGGTCGAAGGCGTAGTCGATCTGGCCGGCCAGCAAATCTTGCAGCGCGGGCGCGGCGCCGCGGTAGGGCACGTGCAGCGCGAACAGACCGGCCTGGCTCTTGAACATCTCGCCCGCCAGGTGCGGCGAGCTGCCGTTGCCCGGCGAGCCGTACGAGAGCTTGCCGGGGTTGGCCTTGAGGTAGGCCATGAACGACTTCACGTCGGTCGGCGGCAGCGAGGGGCGCGTGACCAGGAACACCAGCACGCGCGCGGCCGCGGCCACGGGCACCAGGTCCTTCGCGGGGTCGAAGCTCATGCGCGCATACAGGTGCGGGTTCACCGACACCATGCCGCCCGAGCTCATGAGCAGCGTGTAGCCGTCGGCCGCCGCACGCGCCACGGCCTCGCCGCCGACGTTGCCGTTGGCGCCGCCGCGGTTCTCGATCACCACGGGCTGCTTCAGCGCCTCCTGCAGCGGCTGCGAGACAGCGCGCGCGAGCTGGTCGGCCGCGCCGCCGGCCGGGAAGTTGACGATCACCTTGATGGGCTTGGACGGCCAGGTGTCGGCATGCACGGCGGGCGCGCACAGGGCGGTGCTGGCCAGGGCGAGCGCCAGCAGCAGGCGGCGCGATGAAGCGGGGGTGGATGGGTTCATGGTTCTTTGTCTCCTCAGATCGTGGTCGTTGTCTTGGGCCGCTTCATCCAGCGGATGGGTTGCGCCTGCACCGGGCGCGGCGCGGCGCCGTGGCGCGTGAGCGCGGCATCGAGCGCCTTGCCGCCTTCGTCCGCGAGCGCGGCCTCGCGGGCCGCGGCGATCGCCTCGGCGCGCGCGGCGGGCTGCAGCGTGGCGCGGCCCGCGAGCTCGTCGATCACGTGCAGCAGGTTGTGCTTGCCGCGTTCGTTGGTGCTGCCGTAGCCCTTGATGAGCCGGCCGCACAGCGCCAGCTCGCGGCCCAGCGCCCAGTGCGCGCGCGTGCCGGTTTCGACGGCGGCGAGCCAGCGCTCGATCAGCGCCTGCTCTTCGGCAAAGCGGCTGCCGCGCCGGCGCAGCCAGGTGAGCGAGGCCAGCAGCCGCAGCGAGGCCATGCCGAGTACCGAATGGCTGCCCACCTGCAGCGGCAAGGCCCACGGCGCAAGTCCGCGCGACTGGCGGGCGCGGTCCCAGGCGGTCACGCGGCGCGCGAGCGACGGCGGCAGCAGCGCTGCGAACTCGGGCGCGCCGGGCTTGAAGTGGTCGAAGACCTTCACGAGGTCGTCGTCGCCCGCGCGCACTTCCTGACGCACGCGCTGCGCGCGGCTGGCACGGCCCTTCAGCGCGGCGACGCGCACGATGTCGTCGAAGGCCATCCACAGCGCCAGCCAGCGCGCCATTTCGCGCGTGACCGCGAAGCCCTGCGCGCCCGACGGGTCGGCGGCGCGCTCGGCCTCGAGCACCCGCGCGAGACGATCGGCGTACAGCGCGGCGTAGGCGCTGTCCTGGTAGTCGCGCACCCGCGCATGGCCCAGCGTGAGCATGTCGTGCACGGCGGGCGGAAAGCGGCGCGCCACCTCGTCGGGCAGGGCCTGCGGCGGCGGGGGTGCGTCGCGCGTGTCGTCGCCGGCCAGCACGCCCTGCACGAAGGCGGCCTGGGCGCGCGGCGCGCGCACGGCCTCGAAGGCGGCGGCAAAGCCGCGCAGGCTGGCGGCGGCCATCTTGCCGAGCTTGTCGGGCGCGGCTTCGTCGCCGCCGCGCACCGCGCGCTCGTAGGCCTCGCGCGGGAACGGGAAGAGGCCGCTGCCCGCGATCGCGCCCAGCATCACGGCGCTGACCACCGTGCCGGCCTCGCGCGCCATGGCGCCCATGTCGAGCACGTGGTGCTCGCGGCTGAAGGCCTTGACCACGTCGAGCAGTCGCTGCGCGTCGGCGCGGCCGTCGCCGGGAACCATGCGCTCGGCCGTGGTGAGCACGCGCGCCGACGAGCTGATGACCAGCGTGCGCAGCGGCGCGCTCATGCCGTTGCCGATCTGGCGCGTGGTCTCCAGCAGCTCCGACGAGACGATCGCGTCGAGCGCGCCCGGCACCGGGCCCAGGCTGAACACCGGGCGCCGGCCGCCCAGCTGCGCCATCGGCACCGGGAACACTTCGAGGTAGTAGGTGGTGGCGCCGGTGCGCTGCGCCACGCCGGGGATCGACGTGCTCTGCGCCGCGTAGCCCGCGTGCCGCGCGGCGTCGACCAGCCATTCGGTGAGCACGCCGCCGCCTTCGCCGCCGAGGGCGCACACGAGCAGGGTGGTGGGACGGTTCTGTTCCATGTCTCGGTTCTCTTTCATGCCGGGCGCAGGGCGCCGACGATCGCGCTGCGCAGGCCGTGCAGCAGGCGTTCGTGCCATTTCGGGTTCTGCACCACCTCGGCGCGGTAGAAGCTCGGGCACAGCGTGGCCGCGTGCGCGTTGGCGCCGCACAGGCCGCAGCCCACGCAGCCGTCGATGACCACGGCCACCGGGTCGACCTTCAGCGGATCGGGGTTGTCCTTGAGCGTGAGCGTGGGGCAGCCCGACAGGCGGATGCAGGCGTGGTCGCCGTTGCACACGTCCTCGTCGACGCCGTACTTCACGCGCACCACGCGCTTGCCTTTTTTCAGCAGGCCGGCGATCCACGGCTTGATGCGGCGCTGCCGCTCCAGCTGGCACTCGCCCTCGGCGATCACCACCTTCAGGCCGTTGAAGTCGCTCGTGAGCGCCTCGGTGAGCGTCTTGCGCATGCGCTCCACGTCGTAGGTGGTCACGGTGCGCATCCACTGCACGCCCAGGCCCTTCAGCGTGGCCTCGATGGTCTGGTTCTTGTCGACCAGGCTCTGCTGCTTGTCGACGGCGCGTTCCTTGATCTCGTCGTCGGGCGTGGAGATGATGTCCTGCGTGCCGGTGGCCGAGGTGTAGCCGTTCTTGAAGATCAGCAGCACCGCGTCGTCGTCGTTGAAGAGCGCGCTCTGCACGCCGGTGAGCAGGCCGTTGTGCCAGAAGCCGCCGTCGCCCATGATCGACAGCGTGCGCCGGTTCATCATCGGCGCCACGCCGGCGCGGCTGGCCAGGCTCATGCCGTAGCCGAGGATCGAGTGGCCCATCGAAAACGGCTCGAAGGTGCCGAAGGCGTGGCAGCCGATGTCGGCCGCGATGTGCACCGGCCCCGTCTCCTGCTGCGCGAGCTTGAGCGCCGAGAACACCGGCCGCTCGGGGCAGCCCACGCAGAAGCTCGGTGGGCGGTTGGGCAGCGGCGCATCGAGCCGGCGCGCCACCGCCTCGCGGCGTTCGCGGTTGCCGGCCAGCCAGGCCTGCGCCGACGTGGCGGCTTCGCTCGCGCCCAGGTAGCGCTCGGCAAAGGCCGCGAGGCCCCCCGACAGCACTTCCACGCCGTACTCGCCGGCCGGCGGCAGCAGGTCCTTGCCGTGCAGAGGGGTCTGGATGTCGCGCCGGCGCAGCAGCGTGGCGATGTCCTGCTCGATGTACTCGGGCTGGCCTTCTTCCACCACCAGCACCGCACGCTTGCCCACGCAGAAGTCGGCCACCTGCTCGGGCACCAGCGGATAGGTCACGTTGAGCACCAGGATCGGGATGTCGGTGTCGCCGAAGGCATCGGCCAGGCCCTGCTGCTGCAGGCTGCGGATCAGCGCGTTGTACAGGCCGCCCTGCACCACGATGCCCAGGTCGGGGTGGCGCCGGCCGGGCATCAGCTCGTTGAGGCCGTTCGCCACGATGTGGCGGCGCGCGGCCGGCATGCGCTCGTCGCCCTTGAGTTTTTCGTGGCGGAAGGTGACGGGCGGGTGCGCCAGGCGCATGTAGTCGAAGCCCGCGGGCTCGTCCATCAGCGCGCGCGTGGACACGGCGGGCGCGATGTTGTCCTTGCAGTCGAAGCTGCCGCGCACGTGGCAGGTGCGGATGCGCAGCTCCATCAGGCAGGGCATGCTCGAGGCCTCCGACAGCTGGAAGCCCTGCTCGACCATGCGCACCATCACGCCCAGGTCGGGCCGCGGATCGAGCAGGCACATGCTCGACTTGAGCGCGTAGGCGTGCGTGCGCTCCTGGATCACGCTGGCGCCTTCGCCGTAGTCCTCGCCCACCACGATCAGCACGCCGCCCGTCACGCCCGGCGACGACAGGTTGGACAGCGCATCGGCCGCCACGTTGGTGCCGACGATCGACTTCCAGGTGACGGCGCCGCGCAGCGGGTAGTGGATGGAGGCGCCGAGCATCGCCGCCGCCGAGGCCTCGTTGGAGCAGGCCTCGACGTGCACGCCCAGCTCGTCCATGTAGGCCTTGCCTTGCACCATCACGTCCAGCAGGTGCGACACCGGCGCGCCCTGGTAGCCGCCGACGTAGGCCACGCCCGACTGCAGCAGGCCCTTGGTGATCGCGAGGATGCCCTCGCCGTGGAAGGTGTCGCCCGCGCCCAGGCGCAGCATTTCCACTTCCTTGCTGAATGAAACTTCCATCGTGTCTCGTGCTTCTTGTCGTGGGGAGAACGCGGGAGTGTGGGCGGGCCTGCGTCATACTTCAATGCAATGAGCCAGCTATCGAATATGAATGGCGTGCATATTGATTCGGTCGACCTCAACCTGCTGCGGCTGTTCGACGCCGTCTACCGCACCCGCAACGTGAGCCGCGCCGCCGAGGCGCTGGGCCTCACGCAGCCGGCGGCCAGCCACGGCCTCACGCGGCTGCGCCTGCTCCTGGGCGACGCGCTGTTCACGCGCAGCCTCGGCGGCGTGGCGCCCACGCCGCGCGCCGAGCGGCTGGCGGTGCCCGTGCAGTCGGCGCTGGCCATGCTGCAGCAGGCGCTGGCCGAGCCCGAGCGCTTCGACCCCGCCGCCTCGCGCAAGCTCTTTCGCATCCACATGAGCGACATCGGCGAGGGCCGCTTCCTGCCCGCGCTGATGGCGCGGCTGCGCGAGCTGGCGCCGGGCGTGCGCGTGGAGACCATGCCGCTCGCGCCGGGCGAGATCGCCACCGCGCTGGACAGCGGCAGGGTCGACTTCGCCTTCGGCTTTTTGCCGCACGTGGAGGACACCCAGCGCACGCAGCTGCTGAAAGACCGCTACATCGTGCTGCTGCGCCACGACCACCCCTTCGTGAAGCGCCGGCGCAGCGGCCAGACGCTGCTCGCCGCGCTGCACGAGCTCGACTACGTGGCCGTGCGCACCCACGCCGACACGCTGCGCATCCTGCAGCTGCTGAACCTCGAAGACCGCCTGCGCCTGACGACCGAGCACTTCATGGTGCTGCCGGCCATCGTGCGCGCCACCGACCTGGCGGTGGTGATGCCGCGCAACATCGCGCGCGGCTTCGCGGCCGAGGGCGGCTACGCCATCGTCGAGCCGCCGTTTCCGCTGCGCGACTTCACCGTGTCGCTGCACTGGAGCAAGCGCTTCGAGGCCGACCCGGGCAACCGGTGGTTGCGGCAGGTGATCGTGGCGTTGTTCTCGGAAAAGGCCTGAAGCGGCGGCGTCCGATTCATGTGGTGGTCAGGTTGGGCGTGCAACCATCGACGGGCTCATTGCCAGAGCGTCGGTTGACTGGCAGCGTGCCCCGGTGTCCTGTGCATGCGCCCCGAGCCGCAGCGCCCCCAAGCCAGCAGAACCCCATGAAGAAACGCATCCCCTCCTTCCTGCGTCACGTCGGCCCCGGCGTCGTCACCGGCGCGGCCGACGACGACCCGTCGGGCATCGCCACCTACACCCAGGCCGGGGCCCAGTTCGGCACCGGCCTGCTGTGGACCGTGTTCCTGTCGCTGCCGTTCATGGTGGCCATCCAGCTCGTGTCGGCCCGCATCGGCCGCGTCACCGGCAAGGGCGTCGCGGCCAATCTGCGCGAGCACATGCCGCGCGGTTTCCTCGTCACGCTGGTGGCGCTGCTGGTGGTGGCCAACACCATCAACATCGCGGCCGACATCGCCGCCATGGGCGAGGCCCTGCAGCTGGTGGTGGGCGGCGGCGCGCACTTCCACTCGCTGATCTTCGGCGTGGTCACCGTGCTGCTGCAGGTGTTCGTGCCGTACCGCAAGCTGGCCCACATCCTCAAGTGGCTCACGCTCACCCTGTTCGCCTACGTGGCGGCCGTGTTCGTGGTGCAGGTGCCGTGGGTGCAGGTGCTGCACGACCTCGTCGTGCCGAAGCTGCAGTGGCGCGGCGACTACTGGATGATGCTCGTGGCGCTGCTGGGCACCACCATCTCGCCCTACCTGTTCTTCTGGCAGGCCTCGCAGGAAGTCGAGGAACGGCGCCTGAAGGGCGGGCGGCGCGGCACCGACAAGCAGGTGCGCCACGACCTGCGGCGCGTGCGCATCGACACCTGGATGGGCATGACCTTCTCCAACCTCATCGCGTTCTTCGTGATGGTGGTCGGGGCCGCCGTGCTGTACGCGGGCGGCGTGCACGACGTGACCTCCGCGGCGCAGGCCGCCGAGGCGCTGCGCCCGCTGGCCGGCGACTTCGCGTTCTGGCTGTTCGCCGGCGGCATCGTCGCCACCGGGCTGCTGGCCGTGCCGGTGCTGGCCTCGTCGGCGGCCTACGCGGTGGCCGAGGCCTTCGGCTGGGAAGAGGGGCTCGAGCGGCACTGGCGCGAGGCCAAGGAGTTCTACGCCATCATCGCCGTGGCCACCCTGGTGGGCACGGGGCTCGACTTCACGCCCGTCGACCCCATGAAGGCGCTGTACTGGAGCGCGGTCATCAACGGCGTGGTGGCGGTGCCGATCATGGCGGCCATGATGGTCCTGGTGACCCGCGAGAAGGTGATGGGGGCGTTCACCTCCGGGCGGCGAATCCGCTGGCTCGGCTGGGGCGGCACCGCGCTGATGGGCTTCGCCGCGCTGATGATGGGCTGGGACATGGTGCACTGAGCGCCGTCGCCAAGGGCTCGGCGGGCGCGGTATTCTCGGGTGGCCGCCCCGCGGCGTTTCCGTTGCCCTGATGTCCCCCCGCATGTCCGTTTCTTCCTTCCCCTCCCACGCCTTCTTCCACCGCCTCGCGCGCCGTCGCGCGTGCTGACGGCGTCCGCGGTGCAGGCGGTGCTTTCCGGCGCCGTCCCGGTGCTCATCTTCATGGCCTGCGTGGGCTTGGCCACCTACGCGCAGAACCTCACGGGCTTTGCGTTCAGCCTCATCCTGCTGGGCCTCGTGTCGGTGTTCGACATCGCCAGCGTGAACGACGCGGCCAATGCCGCGACCGTGCTGAGCCTCATCAACGCCTGGACCTACTTCCGCGCGCGCCCCGGCCCCGTGCCCTGGCAGCTGATGAAGCCCGCGCTCAACGGCAGCACCGTCGGCGTGATCGTCGGGCTCATGCTGCTCGTGTGGCTCAGCGGCAGCGCCGTGTCGTGGCTGCGGGGCCTGCTGGGCGTGTCGATTCTGATCTGCGCCGTGCTGCTGATGCTGCAGGGCAAGCCGCTGCCGGCCGTGTCGGGCCGCACCAGCTTCGCCCTCATCGGCGGGCTCTCGGGCGTGCTGGGCGGGCTGTTTTCCGCCTCCGGCCCGCCCATCGTCTTCCACATGTACCGCCAGCCGCTGGACCGCGAACTCGTGCGCCGCGCGCTGCTGCTGATGTTCGCCTTCAACTCGCTCGTGCGGCTCGTCATCGTGGTGCCCACGGGCCACTTCTCGTGGCACTCGGCGCTGCTGGCCGGCTGCGCCATGCCCGTGGTCTACGCCGCGACGCGGCTGCACCATCGCCTGCCCAACAAGCTGCAACCGCGCACCTTGCAATGGCTGGTCGCCGGGCTGCTTTTCGTGGCCGGCGTGACGCTGCTTGCCACCGCCTGGACCGCCATCGCACACGGCTGAAAAACGGCTGAAAACCCTCGGTTTCCGGCGTGGCCCGGGAATTGCAACGTCAATCCAAGGGTTTCCCCGGACGTGGCATACCGACCCTCACATACGCGTTATGGGCGTGCCCGTATGCAAGACCCCACGCAAGCCGCTAACGTCCATGACTGGCCCACGACGGGCCGCCCACGAGCCTGAAAAAGCATGAGCACCGAGAGCAGCAGCAATCCGATTCAACCGATCCGCTTCTTCCATCGCGGAAAGATCGTCGACGTCAGCGGGGTCCATCCGACCCGCTCGGTGCTCGACTGGCTGCGCGAGGACGCGCGCTGCACCGGCACCAAGGAAGGCTGCAACGAAGGCGACTGCGGCGCCTGCACCGTCGTCATCGGCGAGCTGGCCACCGACGCCCACGCGCCCGGCGCAGTCGACGGCCTGCAGTTGCAGACCGTCAACGCCTGCATCCAGTTTTTGCCCACGCTGCACGGCAAGGCGCTGTTCACGGTCGAAGACCTCAAGGGCCAGTGCGCGTCGCAGTGCAAGCCCAAGGCCGAAGCCCCGGCCAAGCACGCCGTTCACCCGCTGCACCCTGTGCAGCAGGCCATGGTCGACTGCCACGGCTCGCAGTGCGGCTTCTGCACGCCGGGCTTCGTGATGTCGCTGTGGGCCACCTACGAACACCACCAGGCCGAGGGCACGCAGCCCACGCGCCAGCAGCTGGCCGACGACCTGTCGGGCAACCTGTGCCGCTGCACCGGCTACCGCCCGATCCTCGACGCCGGCCAGCGCATGTTCGATCTGCCGGCCGTGCGCCTGGACACTGCCCCCGTGGTGGCCGCGCTCACCGCGCTGAAGAACGACGGCCTGGACTACGCGGCCCCGCTCGGCGCCCGCATCGACCACTTCCACGCCCCCAAGACCATCGCACAGCTCGCCGCGCTGCGCGTGCAGAAGCCGCGCGCCCAGCTGCTGGCCGGCTCGACCGACGTCGGCCTGTGGGTCAACAAGCAGTTCCGCGACCTCGGCGACATCATCTATGTCGGCGACGTGGCCGAGATGAAGACGGTCGAAGAGCGCGCCGACGAGCTCTACATCGGCGCCGGCGCCTCGCTCGAAGCCGCCTTCGGCGCGCTGGTCGAGCGCGTACCCAGCCTGGCCGACGTGTGGCTGCGCTTTGCCTCGCCGCCGATCCGCCACGCGGGCACCATGGGCGGCAACGTCGCCAACGGCTCGCCCATCGGCGACTCGCCGCCGGTGCTGATGTCGCTGGATGCCGAGATCGAACTGCGCCGCGGCGACGTCGTGCGCCGCATGCCGCTGCCCGCGTTCTACCTCGACTACATGAAGAACGAGCTGCAGCCCGGCGAGTTCGTGCAGGGCCTGGCCGTGCCGCTGGCCGCCATGCGCCGCCAGGTGCGCGCCTACAAGATCAGCAAGCGCTTCGACTGCGACATCTCGGCGCTGTGCGCGGGCTTCGCCATCGAATTGGAAGCCGGCAGCGACACGGTGAAGGCCGTGCGCCTGGCCTTCGGCGGCATGGCCGCCACCGTCAAGCGCGCCGCCAACGCCGAAGCCGCGCTCGTGGGCAAGCCCTGGACGCAGGCCAGCGTGGCCACCGCCAAGCTGGCGCTGGCGCAAGACTTCAAGCCGCTCTCCGACATGCGGGCCTCGGCCGACTACCGCCTGCAGGTGGCGCAGAACCTGATCCAGCGCCTGTGGCTCGAAACCCGCACGCAGGACGCGCTGTCCATCGAAGAAACCAGCGTCTGGAGCGTGATGCCCCATGTCGTTGCCAAGGTTGCGGCGGAAGGACTCTGACCATGAACAAACCCATCGACGCCCGCCTGCTGCAGCCCGCCGAGGCCTTTGCCGACTACCTGAAGAACACCGCCGCCCGCATCGACGTGGGCGCCGAAGCGCTGGCCCACGGCCGCGGCATGCGCGTGGGCATCAGCCGCCCGCACGAGTCGGCGCACCTGCACGTGGCCGGCGAGGCGACCTACATCGACGACATTCCCGAACTCGCCGGCACGCTGCACTGCGCGCTGGGCCTGTCGCCGGTCGCCAACGGCCGCGTGACGGCGCTGTCGCTCGACGCCATCCGCGCCATGCCCGGCGTGGTCACGGTGCTCACCGCCGACGACATTCCCGGCACCAACGACTGCGGCTCGATCATTCACGACGACCCGATCCTGCTGCCCGTGAACGACGGCGGCGAGATCCGCTACCTCGGCCAGCCCGTGTTCGCCGTGATCGCCGAAACGCGCGATGCCGCGCGCCGCGCCGCCGCCAAGGCCAAGGACGCGCTGACCATCGAGGCGCAGCCGCCCGTGCTCACGCCGCAGGACGCGCATGCGCGCGGCCAGTACGTGGTGCCGCCGATGCACATCGTGCGCAGCGGCGGGGCCGCCAACGAAGGCGACGAGGCCGCCGTGCGCGCCGCCATCGCGAAGGCACCGCACCGCCACACCGCCACGCTCGACGTCGGCGGGCAGGAGCAGTTCTACCTCGAAGGCCAGATCAGCTACGCCATCCCGAAAGAGGGCGGCACGCTGCACATCCACTGCTCGACGCAGCACCCGAGCGAGATGCAGCACCTGGTGGCGCACGCGCTGCACCTGTCCTCGAACGAAGTGCATGTGGAATGCCGACGCATGGGCGGCGGCTTCGGTGGCAAGGAATCGCAGTCGGCGCTGTTCGCCTGCGTGGCGGCCATTGCGGCGCGCCAGCTGCAGCGCCCCGTGAAGCTGCGGCTGGACCGCGACGACGACTTCATGATCACCGGCCGTCGCCACTGCTTCTGGTACGAGTACGAGGTGGGCTACGACGACGAGGGCCGCATCCTCGGCGCCGAGATCACGATGGTGTCGCGCGCCGGCCATTCGGCCGACCTGTCGGGCCCGGTGATGACGCGCGCGCTGTGCCACTTCGATAACGCCTACTGGCTGCCCAACGTGAGCATGCACGGCTTCTCGGGCAAGACCAACACGCAGAGCAACACCGCGTTCCGCGGCTTCGGCGGCCCGCAGGGCGCCATCGCCATCGAGAACATCATGGACTCGGTGGCGCGCGAACTGAAGCGCGACCCGCTCGACGTGCGGCGCGTCAACTTCTACGGCAAGGGCGAGAACAACGTCACGCCCTACCGCCAGACCGTGACCGACAACATCGTCCACGAACTCGTGGCCGAGCTGGAAGAAACCAGCGACTACCGCCTGCGCCGCGAAGAGATCGCCGCCTTCAACGCCAAGAGCCCGGTGCTCAAGCGCGGCCTGGCGCTGGCGCCGCTGAAGTTCGGCATCTCGTTCAACGTGAAGCACTTCAACCAGGCCGGCGCGCTGGTGCATGTGTACACCGACGGCTCGATCCTCGTGAACCATGGCGGCACTGAGATGGGCCAGGGCCTGAACACCAAGGTGGCGCAGGTGGTGGCGCACGAGCTGGGCGTGAGCTTCGAGCGCGTGCGCGTCACCGCGACCGACACGACCAAGGTGGCCAACACCTCGGCCACGGCCGCCTCGACCGGTGCCGACCTGAACGGCAAGGCCGCGCAGGACGCCGCCCGCCAGATCCGCGAACGCCTGGCCGCCTGCGCCGCCGAGCGCCATGGCGGCAACGCTGCCGACGTGCGCTTTGCCAACGACCAGGTCGAGGTGAACGGCCGCACGCTGGCCTTCAGCACCGTGGTGGGCGAGGCGTATCTCGACCGCAAGCAGCTGTGGTCCGACGGCTTCTACGCCACGCCCGGCCTGAGCTGGGACAAGGACAAGATGCAGGGCCGCCCGTTCTACTACTACGCCTACGGCGCGGCGGTGAGCGAAGTGGTGGTCGACACGCTCACCGGCGAATGGAAGCTGCTGCGCGCCGACATCCTGCACGACGCGGGCAAGTCGCTGAACCCGGCCGTGGACATCGGCCAGGTCGAGGGCGCCTTCATCCAGGGCATGGGCTGGCTCACCACCGAGGAGCTGGTGTGGCATCCGCAAAGCGGCAAGCTCACCACGCACGCGCCGAGCACCTACAAGATCCCGACGGCCAACGACTGCCCGCCGGTGTTCAACGTGCGCCTGTTCGAGGGCCAGAACTTCGAAGACTCGATTCACCGCAGCAAGGCCGTGGGCGAACCGCCGCTGTTGCTGCCGTTCTCGGTGTTCTTCGCGATCCGCGATGCCGTGTCGGCCGCGGGCGGGCACCGGGTCGATCCGCCGCTGAAGGCGCCGGCCACGAGCGAATCCATCCTCCGCGCCCTGACCGCGGTGCAGGCAGCCTCTGGCGAATGAGCACCGGCCGTGCTCGCACGGTCCGAGCGTCCTTCCGTTCTCCAAATGCTGCGCTGTATAACTGTTCGCACAGACAAGAAAGGTGTGAACAGCCATGAGAGACCAGGCGCTTTTCGACAAGATCGACCTTCATCTGATTCGGGTGCTTCATACCGTGCTGACCGACCGCAGCGTCTCGCGCGCCGCCATCCGCCTGGGCATGTACCAGCCGGCCGTCTCGGCCGCGCTGAAGCGCCTGCGCGAGCTGTCGGGCGACCCGCTGCTGGTGCGTTCGGGCTCGGGCATGGTGCCCACCGACGCGGGGCTGCGCATGATCGAGCCCGCGGCCAGCATCCTGCGAGCGGCCGAGATGCTGTTCTCGGATGCGCGGGGTTTCGAGCCGCAGTCGGCGGCCACGACCTTCCGCATCGCGGCCAGCGACTACATGGACCCGCTGTTCCTGCCGATGCTGGTGGCGCAGGTCAAGCGCGAGGCGCCGCTGTGCCAGATCGAGATCCATGCGCTCTCGCCCGATTCGGACTACCACGGGCACCTCGCGCTCGGGCAGGTCGACCTGGTGATCGGCAACTGGCTCAAGCCGCCGGAAGACCTGCACATGGCGCGCCTCTTCGGCGACGAGGTGGTGTCGCTGGTCAACCAGGACCATCCGGCGGTGCGCCGCGGCTGGGACCTGGAAACCTGGCTGGCGGCCGAGCACATCGCGCCCACGCCCATGCACCCGGGCGGGCGCGGCATCATCGACCAGATGCTCGACGAGCTGGGCCGGCAGCGCAACATCACGGCGCGCTGCGCGCACTTCAGCCTCATCCCGGACATGGTGGCCTCGAGCCTGCTCGTGCTCACCACCGGGCGCCAGTACTGCGAGCGCTTTGCCGCACGGCTGCCCGTGAAGATTCTCGAGTGCCCGGCCGCGCTGCCGCGCCTCATGTACTACCAGCTCTGGCACGAACGTACCCATTCGTCGAGTTCCGCGCGCTGGCTGCGCGAATGCATCAAGGGCGTGGCGGCGTCGCTGCGGCCCGGCTTCGATGCCGCGCCTGCCGTCACTGCCCGAGCCCTGCCGGCTGAGCCGCTTTCCGATCCTCCCTGAGCCCTCCGTCGCGCCGGCGTCGCGACCGAGGCAACGATGAACGAACCGCCACATACAACAGCTGGAGACAAGCGAAATGAACAGGTATGAAGAGGTGCCCAAGGCCACCACTCCCCGGGCCGCCGGGGCCACCGAGGCGGCGCCGTTGCGTGCGGCCACCGCACCGGCCAACGCCGGTCTGCTGGAACGCTTTTTCAAGCTGACCGAGCACAACACCACCGTGCGCACCGAAGTCATCGCAGGGCTGACCACCTTCCTGACGATGGCCTACATCATCTTCGTGAACCCCTCGATCCTCGGGGACGCGGGCATGCCCAAGGGCGCGGTCTTCGTCGCCACCTGCCTGATCGCGGCCATCGGCACGCTGATCATGGGCCTGTACGCCAACTACCCGATCGCCATGGCGCCGGGCATGGGCCTGAACGCCTATTTCGCCTACGTGGTCGTGCTCGGCATGGGCTACACGTGGCAGACCGCGCTGGGCGCGGTGTTCATCTCGGGCTGTCTGTTCCTGATCGTGACGGTCACCGGGTTGCGGGAGCTGTTCATCGCGGGCATACCGCAGTCCTTGCGAACGGCGATTACCGTGGGCATCGGCATGTTCCTGGCGCTCATCGCGCTCAAGAGCGCGGGCGTGGTCGCGGCTTCGCCGGCCACCTTCGTCACGCTGGGCGACCTGCACTCGGCGCCCGTGATCCTGGCGACCATCGGCTTCCTCATGATCGTGGCGCTCGACCGGCTCAAGGTGCGCGGCGCGATCCTGATCGGCATCCTCACGGTGACGGTGCTGTCGTTCTTCTTCGGCGGCAACAAGTTCCACGGCGTGTTCGACGCACCGCCGTCCATCGCGCCCACCTTCATGCAACTGGACATCCTGAGCGCGCTCAAGGGCGGCATCCTGAACGTGGTGCTGGTGTTCTTCCTGGTCGAGATGTTCGACGCCACCGGCACGCTGATGGGCGTGGCCAAGCGCGCCGGCCTGCTGGTGCCGGGCAAGATGGAGCGCATGAACAAGGCGCTGCTGGCCGACAGCGGCGCGATCTTCGCGGGCTCGCTGCTGGGCACCTCGAGCACCACGGCGTATGTGGAAAGCGCGGCCGGCGTGCAAGCCGGTGGCCGCACCGGTCTCACGGCCGTGGTGGTGGCGGTGCTGTTCCTGGCCTGCCTGATGATCTCGCCGCTGGCGGGCTCGGTGCCGGCCTACGCCACCGCACCGGCACTGCTGTTCGTGGGCTGCCTGATGCTGCGCGACCTGGTCGAGCTCGACTGGGAAGACACCACCGAGGTGATCCCGGCCGCCGTCACGGCGCTGGCCATGCCCTTCACCTACTCGATCGCCAACGGCCTGGCCTTCGGCTTCATCACCTACGCCGTGCTCAAGCTGTGCACCGGCCGGGCACGGGAAGTGCATGCGATGGTGTGGGTGATCGCGGCGATCTTCCTGTTCAAGTTCGCCTACATCGGCGGACACTGAAGGACGCGCCGTCGGGCGCCGATGGTCGCGGGGACGCCCGGGCCTGTAAACACTGTGTTTTGGTGCCGCGTTGGCCGGCAAAGGGGCTGGATGCAAGGCGCCCGCGCGCAGCAAGGCTTCTGCCTTGCAAGCG